>JBDTYJ010000077.1:0-18173 GCA_040005755.1 Pseudomonadota bacterium | reverse complement strand
CCGTTTAGTTTACATAATGTATCTTATGCGAACTACTGGAGCGGCGATTGAGGGGATTAGTCGGGCGATCGCGTTCCCGCGTCGCACCTCGAAGCGCGCGATGTTCCCGGCAAAGGACCGGCGGGATTCGCGTTCCAGCTCGCGGAGCAGCGGCGGAAAAACGCGCAGTCCGGCGTTCTAGTCGGAGCGTGTTGGTCAGATCGGCGGCGTGACGGTCAGGCTCAGGAACGTGCCGCCGTTGGTCATTACGAACGCGCGGGAGCCGAACGCGGACGGCGTCATGCTGGTGCCGTCGGCGACGTGAATGCCGTCGATCAGCTCGCCGCCCAGCGGCGACACTAGGAAGATGCCGAGGCGCGATGCGGTCATCATCAGCGCGCCGTTAATTGCCACTGGCGCAGACACGCCGCCGCTTGGAACGGAGCGGCGCCACAGCTCCCGGCCAGTTTCAGGATCGAGGCCCCAGAGCCCGGTCGTGCCGCTGGAGGCGATCAGGATGGTGCGCTCGGGCTCCGCCGGGCCGCCGTCCCGGCGTGCGTGCGCGGGCTCGCGCCACAGCGTGAGGTCGCTGACGCCGGATACGGCGGTGTTGGGCCAGACTTGGACGCCGGTTTCCGCGTCCAAGGCGAAGACGCCGCCGGCATAGCTTGCGACGTACACCACGGGCCCGGTGGGCAGAACGTTTGGCACGGGGGTTGTATCGACGTCCAACTGTTGCGGGACTTCACCGAGCGTTTGCTCGGCTTCAGCGGCCAAATCTACCGGTTGCCAGCGTTCAGCGCCGGTTTGCGCGTCGTAGGCCATGACGTTGCCGTCACTGAAGCCCGTGTACACTTTGCCGCGGAACAGCGCGGGGCCTGCGTAGCCCGCCACTTCCATGCCTGCGGCCGGCGAACGGTGCACGCTCCAGCGCGCCTTGCCGGTCGCCGGTTCGATCGCCAAGAGCGTGTCGTTGGCATTGACCGCGTACAGTAAGCCGCCGCTCAAAACCGGGCGGCGCGAAACCTCCGCGTTGGACATGAAGCGCCAGAGCAGCGAGCCGTCCGTGGCGGACACCTTGTATAAGGCGCCGTCATTCGAGCCGAAGTACACGACTTCTTCGACTGGGTCGTACAGCGGCGCGCACTGCACGAAGCCAAGCGTTTCGAAGCGCCAGATCTGCGTGCCGTTGTCGGCGCGTAGCGCGTACAAACCGTGATCGCTCGAACCCACGAACACGCGCCGCCCAACCGCATCGATCTCGGGCTGGCCGCGTTCGTACGGTTCGCCCGCGCGCCGTGACGGAGCCACGAGCGGACGCGAATAGTTCAAGTGCATCGAGAAGTTAGGGCGACGAAGCCAAAGTGGCATCTCAGGGTTTGCGCCGCCCCGAATGGCGTCACAACCGGCCGCGCCGAACCCGAGCAAGCCCGCGCAGAGCAGCGCTGAGCGCATGCCTCCGGTCATGGAGCGCTCGCGGGAGCAGCGGGCGCGGGAGTTTTCGCGCCTTTGCCGTCGCCGATGTGTTTGAGCAGCTCATTGAGCTGTTCCTTGGACAGCTTGCCCGGGCTCGCGCCGTCGCCGCCGATCGCCCCTTGCAGCTCTTGGAGTTGGTCCGCGGTGAGCGCGTTCGGCGTGGCGGTCACGGCGTTCGGATCCACCCGTTTGAGTAGCTCCCGCACCGCTGATTGCAGGTAACTCGGGTTACCGAGGTTGCCTGGCATTTTCTTGTCGAGCTTGTCGCCGTTGCCGCTGTCCGCCTTGGCGGCGTTGTCCAAGACCTTCTGCGCTGCTTGCAGCAGATCCTTGGCCTTGTCGTTCTCGCCGGCGGCGAAGGCCAAGCGTGCCAGGTGGTAGTCGCCCAGCGCGGAGAAGCCGAAGCCGTCAATCTTGGACAAGTCAGCGAACGCCTTCTGCGCGCCCTCTTTGTCGCCCAGGCTCTCGGCGCTCATGCCGATGCCTTCCGCAGCGCGCCCGCGCACGTTCGCGTCCTGTGCGGCGAGCGGGCTATCTTTGACGGCCTGGTAAGCGGCCTTCGCCTCTTTGAACTTACCCTGGTCGTAAAGCACCGAGGCCAGGCCCAACTTGGCGAACGACGCGGCGGCGCTGCTGGAGTTCGCCTCGGCGATCGCGCGGTATTGCTTTTCGGCAGCCTGGAGCCGGTCGATGTCGGTTGGATACGCCGGGCGCGTTTCCGCTACGAGCGTGTACTGATCGAGCTTGCTGTCACTTGCGCCGACGCGGGCCTCTTCGGCGCGAATGGCGCTTATTAGCTTGGCTGACGTTTGCTCCGCGTTCCTGTTCGCTCGGTAGCTGTACACGGCGTAACCGATCCAGCCGACGAGCCCAACTATCAGGAACCACTGCACGATATTGAAGTTCTTCTTTAACCACTCGCCAGCGGCCTGCGTGGAGCGCGCGAAAGCGTCGTCCACGATCTCACCGGCTTCGAGGTGGCGCGTGGGAATGCCGCGCGCCTCCTGCTTCGAGCGGCGACGACCGCCCAACGCTTCCTCACGCAGCCGGCGATTGCGGTCGCGGATCGGCTCGGGCGCGGCGTCCAAAGCGCGCTTCTTTTTCTTCTTCTTCAGCGGGGCGGCCTCGGCACGCACGGCGTCGTCGCCCTCACCCGGCTCTACTACTTGCGTCTCGGCCTCCGATTCATCCGGACCCGAAGACTCCTCTGCCTCGTCGTGCTGCTCAGCCACGGGCGCTTCTATACACCATTCCGGCGTTTCGTCTTGCGCGGGCTCACGGCGCAGGCGGTTTTTTGGCGGCTACCGAAAAACCAGGCAGTTTCTCGGGCATTTGCCGTCACTCGGCGTCGGCGGGGTGGCTGCCGTTGGCTTGCCAGGGCTTGGGGGGCGGCGGCGGCAGCTCATCGGAGAGCGGCACAAGGCAGACCACGTCGAGCTGCACCGTGCTGTCGCCAAAAATCACGAATCGCCCGCGCAAGCCGGGCCGCGCGCCCACGCTCTTCGGTAAGTCGCCATAAACCACCACGGGCTCGGGGCCCGGCGGAATATGTAGCCGGAGCGCCTGGGCTGCGTCCAAAGCCGGCAAGCTGGGGCGGTGCTTGCCACCCCAATCCGGCGCCGCAGCCGCGATCAACACTTCCCCGGGTGCGGACCCAGAAGCGCGCGCGCGCACGAACGCACGAACGCCGCGACCGTTTCCCCCCGGCGGAATCGTCAACGTGACTGTGACACCGAGAGCGCTTTGCTGGCGCAGCCGATTCAGATCCCCGCCGTCGGGACCGCCAACGTGCTCCAGGATTTTGGCGCGCTCTGCCGCTTCGATGCCATTGCTCAGCGGGTCAGGCACGCCCAAGAAACGGACCAAAGGGGGCGCGAGTGCCTCTTCCGTCTTCAAGGTCACCAGAGCATTCACCAAGGCCACACGCGTCGATTGGGAACGCTCGTTGGACAGCGCTTTGAGCAGCGAGCCCTGCCCCAACTCCCCGCCGATGTGCGCCAAGGCGTCCGCCAAGTAAGGCCGTAAGCGCACGTCGTCCAAGCTTTGCACGAGCGGCCAGACCGCGTCTTTGGCGCGAATGGTGCCCAGCGCGGCCGCAATTTGCCTCGAGCGCTCGAAGTTGCGCGCGGGCGCGTCCTGCCACCAGGCGATGAGCGTCTTTTCGCCGCGCGCATCACCGGCCTCTGCCAACGCCAGCGCAGCCAAGCGGCGCAGCTCCAGATCCGGGGATTTTTCGAGCTCGAACGTGAGCGGCGCGCCCTCGCCGAGGCGCGTCAGCGCGAGCGCGGTGTAGCGGCGAACCGTTTCATCTTCCTCGCGCCCGAGCGCCAAACGCAGCGCGGCTTTGGCTTCGGGGCGTTTCAGTTCGAACAGGAGCTCGGCCGCTTTGCGGCGAATGGTGAGATCGGCGTCGTCGAGTAGCGCGGCGATCTCGTCGACCGCATCCCCATCGCCGCTGATGCCGCGTAAGATTGCAGGCGGCCAACCTTTGCCTTCGGCGCGCAGGCCGTTCTGCTCGTAGCGCCCGTGGGAGGCACCGAGCTCTTTGAGTTGCGTGCGCAAGTCCTGAAATTCTTTGGCCGACGTGCCGGAAATGTCCGACATTTCCTGCGCATCATGGCTCAGATCGAATAGCTTGCAGGCGCCCAATTTGCGGGCACAAATCAAGCGCAAGGTGCCCTCGGCGAGCAGCGTTTGCTCATCGGTTTCAGCGAGGGCGAGGCCCTTGCCCTCGGGGCGTTTACCGGCCAATAGCGGCCCGAGATCGCGTCCGCGCAGGCGCGGCGGCTTCGGAATATCGAGCGCGGTCAGCAGCGTGGGCAGCAAGTCGATGGTTTGCACCGGTTCGGCGATGCGGCGCGCGGTCAGGTTGCCCGGCGCCGAGATGATGAGCGGCACGCGCACCTGCTCTTCGTACACGCTGGTGCCATGGTAGTGCCCGCCGTGCTCGCCGAATTCTTCACCGTGGTCGGCGGTGATGATCACGACTGAGTTTGGCCGTTTGGCACGAAAGGCCGCCACCAGCGCGCCCACGGTTTCGTCCGCGGATCGGATCTCGGAGTCGTACCGATCCAGATCTCGCTCCCCGAAGAAAAATTCCGGGTGATTTTCGTACGGCTCGTGTGGCGCAAATAGGTGCACCCAGGTCAGCAAGCGTTTGTCCGCTGGTGCAGTTTCCAGGTAGCGGCTGACCTGCTGCACGCGGCGCGGGCCCTCGGCAAACTCTACCCAGCGGTATTCGAAACCCAAGAAGCTGTCCCTGAAGGCTTGAAAGCGGTCCGGGTCGATGAAGAACACGGCCGGAGGGTAGAAAGCCGCGGTTCGATAACCGTAGGTGCGAAACAGGCCCGCCCAGGTGTCAGAGTCTTGCGCGACGCCCTGGAGCAAGAGCGGCCGCATGTATTTCCCCGTCATCAGCGAGGTGACCGAGTAAGACGTGTGGGGGGTCGGCGCGTACGCGTGCTCGAAGACCACCGCGCTCTGCGCTAGCTCATCGATGTGCGGCGTGGTGGCTCGGGCGTAGCCGTAGCTACCGAGGTGGTCGGCGCGCAGCGCGTCGATGCTGATCAGCAGAAAATCCCTATCTCGGAGGTCGAGCGTGCGGCCGCCCGGCTCCGCCGCTTGCTCGGTACATGCGGCGTGCTGGGCGCGCTCTTCGGTCGTGAGTGCGTCGCAATTGACCGCGTCATCGGCTGGCGATGGTGCGATCAGCGCGGCCAGCTCCACCGCGCGGCTGCCCAGGGGCGCATGCTCGCTGATTAAGAGCCGGAAGTTATCGAAGCGCGACAAGCGATGCGCGCTCGGCACTACGCACAAAACCGAAAATAGCCAGACGCCAACCGTGGCAAGTGCCGGCCTGACGCTGGGCGTCGCCCGTGGTGCGGGCCCGAGCCCGCGAGCCAGCGCTTCAGCGGCCAGCGGCAACAGCAAGAGCACGCTTGCCGCCAGCCCGAGATGGAACGCGGGATACAGGCGCACGAGCACGAAGCGATTGACGAGCTCGAGGCTCAACAGCGCCGCCCCGAGTAGCCCGGCGCACAGCGCGGGCCGCGCACGCAGCAGCCGCGCCAGTGCCGGCGCGAGCGCCCAAACCGCAACGCCGCCGAGGGCGGCCACGCAAAACGTGAAGCCACCGCGCGCAGCCAGTGTCGCGAGGTGACGCCCTCCCCCCACCCCATAGGCCACGACCGCCCCCGCCCCGGCCCCCAAAGCGGCCAGCAACGCTCGCACCGGACGCGCCGCCGCCGATTGCTCCAGGAACCAGGCCAGGAAGGCGCCCAGGATGAACAGCACACCGGACGCCGCGAGTAACGTCGGCAAAAGCCAGAGCAGACCCCACTCGAGCTCCCAGACACTCGCGACCTCGCGTGCTGAGCTGCCCAGTGCCACGCCCAGCTCGGCCGCGAGGAACGCCCAGCCGGTCCACCAGGCGCGCGAAACTCGCGCGAGCGCGGATCCGCCGGCTTCGCTCGACGAAAAGCTCACTTCAACGGAACTCGATACTACCGATTTCGTAGCGCCGGGTTCCACCGGGGAGGTTGACGACCACTTCATCGCCCGTCGACTTGCCGATCAAGGCGCGCGACAGCGGTGCAGACACGGAGATCGTGCCGTTCTTCAGATCGGCCTCATCAGCGCCCACGATTTGGTAGGTGTTCTCCTCGTTCGTGTCCAAATTCAGGAGCATTACCACAGCGCCGAAGCGCACCCGGTCCCCCGAAAGCTTGGTCGGATCAATGACCTCGGCGCGCGACAGCTTGTCTTCGATGTCTTTGATGCGCGCTTCGACTAGGCCTTGGCGCTCTTTGGCGGCGTGGTACTCCGCGTTCTCTTTAAGATCGCCGTGCTCGCGCGCTGTGCCGATTTCGCGAGAGATCTTGGGGCGCTCTTCTTTGAGGCGGACCAGCTCGTCGCGCAGCTTTTGCGCTCCGCCTGGGGTCATGGGTACTGGCTCGTTCATGTTGCCTCGGTCGGCATCTTTACCCTTTCCACCTTGGGTGCCAAGCCGTTTTGATGGTGAGCCGCCGCGTGCGGCTTGCGCCCGAACGCGAACGCCGCTAGCAGAGGCCTCGAAGAATGCGGACGGTGAAGCTCAGCGGGCACGGTTCAGGCGCTTTTTGGCTAGCGATATGCGTCGCTTTGGCGGCGCCGTCGCTGGTTGCGTGTGACAAGGATGAGCACGCAAACGCCCCTCTCGATTATTCCGAGAACGCCAAGAAGGACTACGACAAGGCGATGGAGGCCTTCGACTCACATAACTGGGAAGGGTTTACCCAGATGATGAACGAAGTGAAGCGCAAGTACGGCTACAGCCGCTACGCTCGCCTGGCTGAATTGCGCCTCGCCGATGCGGACTTCCAGCAAGACAAGTTCGCCGAAGCAACTGCTGGCTACAAGTCCTTCGTGCACGACTACCCGAACGATCCGGAAATTCCGTACGCGCGCTACCAGGTGACGCGTACGCAATACGATGCCGTGAGCCAATCGTTCCTGCTGCCTGCGCTCGAAGAGCGCGACCTGGCATCGGTAAACGACGCGCACACCAGCATTCGCGCTTTCCTGAACGATTATCCGAACACCGATCACGCAGCCGAACTGTCGTACATGCAGTCGGTGGTGACGGGCCTCCTGGCGCGTCACGAGCTGTATGTCGCGCGCTTCTACCTGGAGCGCGGTAAGTTCGACGCTGCCGTCGCGCGCATCGAGTATTCGTTGCATACCTTCGCGGATTCGGGCCTGGAACCGGAGGGCATGGTCCTCTTGGGCGAGGTGTACATGAAGATGAAGCAACGCCAGAAGGCGCGGGCGGTGTTCGAGCTCGAGCTCAGCCGCTACCCGGCGAGCCCATTTTCCGTGCCTGCCAAGCGTTTCCTGGGCGAACTTGCGGCGCAGGAGAAACAAGGCGCCTGAAGGCCTCGCACTGGTAAGCTGGGCCGTCGCACATGCCTGACCCGTCTCCGCTCAGCACCGTCGCTCCCACCGTGCTCGTCTGTGACGACGAGAAGAACATCCGTCGCACCCTCGAGATGGTGCTCACTGGCGAGGGCTATCGCGTGCTGGAGGCCGAATCGGCCGAGAAGGCGCTCGAGACGCTGAGCAACCCGTACGAGCCGGTGGATGTCGCGATCTTCGATCTCAAATTGCCCGGCATGTCGGGGCTGGAAGCTCTGCAGCGCTTACGTGCAGACGAAGCCACCAAGGACCTACCGGTTATCGTCGTCAGCGGACACGCCACGGTGCACGACGCAGTGGCCGCCATCAAACTTGGCGCGACGGACTTCTTCGAGAAGCCGCTGAATCGCGAGCGCGTGCTGGTCAGCGTGCGCAACTCGATCCGGACGGCGCGCCTGAGCCGAACGGTCGAGCAATTGAGCGTCGAGCTCGAAGCGCGCTACGAGATGATCGGTACCAGCACGCCGATTCAGAAGCTGTTCCAAGACATCGACAAAGTCGCGCCGACCAAGGCGAGCGTACTCATCACCGGAGAAAGCGGCACCGGCAAGGAGCTCGTGAGCCGCGCGATTCACCGCTTGAGCCCGCGCAAGGACGCGCCGTTCGTGAAGGTGAATTGCGCTGCGATCCCGCGTGAGCTGATCGAAAGTGAGCTCTTCGGCCACGAAAAAGGCTCATTTACCGGCGCGCAAGCGCGCAAGCGCGGCTTCTTCGAGCAAGCGCACGGCGGCACGCTCTTCCTGGATGAAATCGGCGATATGGACCTCACCGCGCAAGCCAAAGTGCTGCGCGCGCTGCAAAATGGTGAAGTCGTGCGCGTTGGCTCCGAGCACGTGATCAACGTGGACGTGCGCGTGCTCGCGGCGACCAACAAAGATCTGGGTAAGGCCGTGCAGCTCGGCACCTTCCGCGAAGATCTGTACTTTCGCCTGGACGTATTTCCGATCCGCGTGCCGGCGCTGCGCGAACGCAAGATCGACATCACGACTTTGGCCGAGGCCTTCGTACGCGGCTTTTGCAAGGAAAACGGCCTGCGTTCGAAGAAGATCGACCCGAGCGTGTTCGACACGCTTTCGCGCCGCAAATGGCCGGGCAACGTGCGTGAGCTGAAGAACGTGGTCGAGCGGGCCGCGATCTTGTCCAGTGACGTGATCACGGTGGCCGATTTGCCCGAAGATCCGCACGAGAGCCCGTTCGACGACGAGGTCGACGACACCGGCGCGGTCTCGCATGAAGGGCCGACCGAGGCCGAAAGCACGAGCACGCCCCTGCCGCGTGCACCTTCGGATCGTCAAACCTTGCGCGACTATCGCGAATCGACTGAGCGCGCCTACATCATCGATACGCTCAAGGCGCTGGACTGGAACATCTCCAAAGCCGCCATCATTCTCGGCGTAGAGCGCACGAATTTGCACAAGAAAGTGCGCTCTTACGGGATTAAGCGCGGCGAGGGTTGAGCGTGCTAGCGAAGCGTGTTGGGCGCCCGAGCGCAGATTCAGGCGCGCTCAGCGCGGACGCTCCCCTGCCCATTCGTATCGCGGGCGCAGCACCGGGGGTGGTCGCCTTTCATGGCTTTGGCGGCACGACTCGGGAAGTCGAGCTGTGCACTGAGGTAGCCGAGGAAGTTGGCTTGGCAGCCCTCGCACGGCAGCTCCCGGGTCACGGCAGTCACGCGCGGGATCTGGCAAAGACGCGCTTTGCTGATTGGGTGGCTGGCGCAGAGAGCGCTTATCAAGAACTAGCAGGGGCGGGGCCGGTAATTGCCGCCGGCATTTCGATGGGCTCGTTGGTCGCGGCGCAGCTAGCGATCGCGCATCCGGATCGCGTGCGAGGGTTGGTGCTGCTCGCCAACGCGGCCTGGTTGCGCCCGTCGCTCGCCTTCGCGCTGCGTGCCGGCGGGCTGCTGCGCGTTCCGGATTTCCTGATGAAAAAGGGCGGCTCGGATATCGCGGACCCAGAAGCGCGCAGCACTCAAATCTCGTACACCGCGGATCCGGTGCACGCCGCGATCGACCTTGAACGCAGCGGGCGCGCGCTACGTGATCGCTTCTCCCAAATCCGCTGCCCCACCCTCATCATTCATGGCGCGCTGGATCGCGTGTGTCCCGTCGAAAATGCCTGGCGGGTGGCCAACCTGCTCGGCACGAGGGATGTGCGCGTCGTGATCATGCCGCGCTCCCATCACATCGTGACCCGTGACACTGAAAAGGCCGAAGTCGCGCGCGAGTTACGCAACTTCTACAGCCGCATCGCGGCCTCAAACACCGGTTGAGCCGTAACCGCCCGCGCCGCGCGCGGTGCTCTCCAGCGACTCCACTAGTTCCAGCTCCGCCTGCACAATCGGGCAAATGACGAGCTGTGCGATGCGCGCGAGCGGCTCGACCACGAACGGCTCCTGCCCGTGGTTGATGAGCACGACCTGCACCATCCCGCGGTAGTCCGAATCGATCGTGCCAGGCGTATTTACGATGCTGATGCCGTGCTTCAATGCCAGCCCCGACCGCGGACGCACCTGGCCCTCGAAGCCGTCGGGGATGGCGAACGCGAGGCCCGTTGGGATGAGCATTCGCGATCCGGGCGCGATCACCTGCGTCTCTGTGAGCGCTGCGCACAGATCGAGGCCCGCGGAAGCCGCGGTTTGATACTTCGGCAGCGGCACAGCCACCGGACCGAGTTTCTGAACGCGCAACGGCAGACGCGGCGTAGTCATGTGCTCTCGTTTCGCGCACTCCGCGTGGCGCGTCGAGCAAATTCAATTCGCCCGTCCCGACCGCCCCAGGCCTCTGGTTCCGATCTTCCTTGCCAGCCCCTGCAGCGCTCAGCCTGCGGCGTGAGTTCGGTTGCTACGCCACGCTGGCCCGCGAGCGGATCCGATGCCGTTCGAAGATCTCATCGGCCATCTTGCTCAGCTTTTGGGCTTCGCGTTGGATGTCGGCGTTCTGTCGGTAGTGCACGGACGAAAATACGTAGGTCGAGAACGCCTGGTAGCTGCGCGCCACTTCGAGCTCGTTGCCGATTTCTTTACAAATAGCGATGGACCGCATGAAGTAGTCGACTGCTTTCACCTCGTGGCCTTCGCCCCACGCGCCTGCGCCCGTCACTTCACCCAAGGTCCGGAGCGCAACCGCCAAGTGGGGCTTGCTGCGTACTTGACCGAATAGGTCCACCGCGCGCTTGATCAGTTCGCGCGCCTTTTTGAGCTCGCGCTGCTCGAGATACGTTTTCGCCAGCGCGCGCTTGGCTTCGGCCAGGTGCAGCTTGTCGCCTAGCTCGTCACAGAGTTCTTCGGCCTGGGTGAGGTAGGTCACGGCTTCGTCGCTGTGCCCCATGCGTTGATGAGTTTCACCAATGCTGGTCAGCACCGCGGCAATCCGATTGTGCTCGCCGACATCCTTGGCGAGCGTGTGCGCTTCAGTGAACAAGCGCAGCGCTTTTTCGTGCTCGCTTTGGTCCAAGGCGAGCTGCCCCAGGTCGTTCAGGCTCTCGACGCTACCCAGCGGATCATCCAGCTCGCGCCGGATCTTCAAGGCGGCCTCGAGCGCTTCGCGGGCCTGTGCTTGCTGCCCATGGTCGCGCCAAACCAGGCCGATGTTATTCAAACTGAGCGCAATGGAACGACCGTCGCCGTGCTGTTTGCGCATATCGAGCGCTTTTTTCAGCTCCTCCAGCGCGGCCTCGTACTCGCCCCGTATCCACAGCAATTTACCGATGTCGTCGTGGCTCGCTGCCACACCGCGCGAATCCTGCACGCTTTCGAAGAGCGCGAGCGCGGTCTCCAAGTGATCACGCGCGAGATCCAGCGAGCCCGTGTCCCGGTACACGCGACCGATGCGATTGTGCGCCGCTCCGCCTTTGGCGCGCAGGCCGAGCCGAAACGCGATCGCGTGCATCTCGCGAAACGCTGCCAGCGCGTCATCGGTACGACCGAGTAGCAATAGGACGTCCCCGTGGTTATGCAGGGCATCGATGCGTCGGCGCGCGTCGTCGTCGCCCAACAAGGCGAGACCCTTTTGATAGTAGTCGTGGGCTTTTTTTGCCGCGTACTGTTGACGAGCAATATTGCCAGCGTCCAAGTACGTGAATGCAGCGCGCGTCAGTGAGCCGCCGTGTTCCAAGTGGCGCGCCAGCATGGCGACGTACTCTTCTTGGCTACGCAGCGTTTCCTTCTGCGCGAGCCAATCGGCGATCGCGCGGTGGTAACGCCGGAGGGACGCGGGGGCCGACAAGGACGCGATGCGTTCGCGCTCCAAGTTGTGTTTGAAGATGTATTCCTTTTCGCCACTGAAAGCCGAGTCCGGAAGGTTCAGCACGTAGTCGCGCTGCACGAGATCCGTGAGCAAACGCTCGACGTCCGCCACGTCAGCGACAGCATCGACCTCCCAATAATCCGGCGCTTTTTGATCGAGGCGCCCGAGCGCCACGAGCCCGCCGAGCCAAAATACGCTGCCCATCGCTGCAGCCTGCTCGAGTAGGCGACGATCCTGCGCCGACAGGGCCGCGATACGCGCGGCGACGGCGTCGGCAACCGTCAGCGGAAGCCTTGCGTTGGCCAGGCGATCGAGGTCGACCGCCCATGCGTCGCCTTGCTCGCGCAGCACGCCGGAATCGAAAAAGATGCGCACCATATGCTCGAGCAGGCCGGGCGTGCCGCCCGCCATGCCGACCGCGGCGTCGATCAAGCGTGGCGCCGCGCCGCCGTGCACCTTGCGCAGAAGCGCACCCATGATCTCGGTCGACTCGTGTGCCGTGACGGCACCGAGTTCGATCACCTCATGCCGTGCACCACCGATCTCGCGCCAGCCCTCGTGCCGCGCCAAGAACTCGGGGCGCGCCAGGCAGGCGATCACGATCGGCCCCTTCAGATTCTCGATCAGGTAGCGCAAGAGCTCGATTGAATCCTCATCGGCGACCTGCACGTCTTCGCAGATCAGACACAACGGACCGCGCTCGGCGTCACTCTCGACGAAGCTGCGCAGGATGGCCCGCCGCATCAGCCGCGCTTGCGAAGGATCGTCGGCCACTGCGCGCGTGAGCGGGCTCTCGGCGAACGGCAAATTCATGAGCTCGCCGAGGAAGTAACTCACATCCCCGACACGCCGATCTTCCAAGACGAGCGCCAGCTCCTCACGGATCCGCGCGCTCGCTGCATGGCGGTCGAGCCCGTCGGGTAAGCCGAAGCGCGAGCGTAACAAGCGTTCGAACAAGCCGTAGGCCAAACGCTCGGAACGCGGGACGCCCCAGAACGCTCGGAACGCGGGCTCGTTTGGCGCGCGCGCCTTGAGGTATTCGCTGACCAGCCGAGTCTTGCCGATCCCCGCCGGGCCGACGAGTGTCACGGCGCGCGCCTCACCCTCGCTCAGTGCTCGTTCGAAACTCGAATCCAGCCGGCGCAGATCTGCGTCACGCCCAATCAGTGGGGCTCTCAGGTCGAGTACGGCCGGGGGCAGCCCTTGCGTCATGGGGGCGGGATTTCGCCCCATTTTCCCAAGGGTCTCAAGGTCTGACGCGCGACACCCCTGGCCGGAGGCGAATCTCGCGGTAATTGCCCACCGGCCCTTGAAAAAAAAGCGCTACGACCGAGTTGCGCGCCGGCCCCGCATGTTAGAGGCTCGGCCCCCATCGTCTGCTAGGTTTCCAAATTACCGTGGCACTGCCAGAACGTACCCCCACACAGTCGACCAGCACCGAGAAGCGCTCGGTGGGTCAGGGACTCTTCCGCAAATGCACCGGCTGCGGTGTCGTGAACACGGTCGAGGATCTCACCACGCGCTTTTACGTGTGCCCGTCGTGTGGCTATCACCACCCGATGGCGAGCGCTGATTGGCGCAAGCTGGTCTTGGATGACGCTCAGCTCGACCGCTGGGACGAGCACATTTTACCCGCCGATCCGCTCGAGTTCGAGGACGGCAAGCGGTACGTGGATCGCATCAGTCGCGCCCAAGCAATGACGGGCGCTACGGAAGCGATCGAGATTGGGCGCGCGCGGATTAGCGGCATTCCGATCGCCTATGGCGCCTACAACTTCGCCTTCATGGGCGGCAGCATGGGCTCGGTCGTGGGCGAGCGGATCACGCGCTTGTTCGAGCGCGCGACCTCCGAGCGCCTGCCCGTCGTGCTGCTCCACGCTTCCGGTGGAGCCCGCATGCAAGAGGGCATCCTGAGCCTGATGCAAATGGCAAAAACCATGAGCGCCCTCGGTCGCTTTCGGAGCGTAAAAAAGCCGTATATTAGCGTGCTGTTGCACCCAACCACGGGCGGCGTGGCCGCCAGCACGGCATTCCTGGGGGACGTTAACGTGGTCGAACCGAACGCAACCATCGGCTTTGCTGGTCCGCGCGTGATCGAAAGCACGATCAACGCCAAGCTCCCTGCTGGCTTCCAGCGTTCGGAGTTCTTGCTCGATCACGGCATGGTGGACACCATCGCGCCGCGCAACGAAATGAAGCAGCGCCTCCATACCCTCCTCTCGCTCCTCATCGGTGAGGGCACGTGACGGATCTGAAGGCAACGCTCGAGCGCCTGTACAAGCTCATCCCGCTTGGGAAAAAGCTCGGCCTCGAGCGCATGCAGGCGGCTTGTGCCGCTTTTGGCAATCCCGAGCGCGCATTCCCCACCGTGCACGTGGCCGGCACGAACGGTAAGGGTACGGTCACCGCGTTCACGGCTTCCATCGCGCGCGCCAGCGGGCTCAACGTGGGGGTTTATACTTCCCCGCACTTGATGCGCTTTGCGGAGCGGATCAACATCGGTGGCCAGCCCATCAGTGATGAGCTGCTGGTCGATTTGCTCAATCGCGTGCTGGATCGCGCGCCCGACCTGACCTTCTTTGAAGTTGCCACTTTGGCCGCATTTTTGGCCTTCCAAGAGGCCAAGGTGGACTTGGGCGTGATCGAGGTCGGCCTGGGTGGGCGGCTAGACGCGACGAACGTGTTGCCGCCGCCACGCGTGGTCGCCATCACGCGCATCGCCTACGACCACATGTCGGACTTGGGCGATACATTGGCGCTGATTGCTGCCGAAAAGGCCGGCATCATCAAGCCCGGCTGCAAAGTGGTACTGGGCAAGCTGCACCCGGATGCGCGCGCCGTGATCGAGGCCAAGGCAGCGGAGGTCGGCGCAACCATCGTCCAGTTGGGCAGCCCGGAGCCCATCGCAGGGGCGCCTCTCGCCTATCCGCGCGTGGCGCTCGTTGGCTCGAACCTCGCGGTCGCAGTCACCGTCGCGCGGGAGCTCGGCATCGCGCCGGAGGTCATGGCGCAGGGCATCGAGCATACAACGTGGCCCGGCCGCAACGAGCTGCTGCACCGCAGCGGCCAGGAACTCACGCTGCTGGATTGCGCGCACAACCCGGACGGCGCCGTCGCGCTCTCGCATGCCCTAGATCCGAGCGTGCTGGGCGATATCGAGTCACGGAAAGAGATCGTGCTCGTGTTCGGCGCGCTCAACACCAAGAACTGGCGCGCCATGTTGCGCCGTTTGGAAGGCGTGGCCGGTCACCGGGTGTACGTCGCGCCCCCCATCAGTAAGGCGGTGAATCCGCACGAAATTGCCGCGTTCCTTACGGGTGAGGTCGCAAATTCGGTGGCTGAAGCGTTGGCTCGCGCACGCGCCTTGGTCGGGCCGCGCGGGGTCGTGGTGGTCACTGGGTCGACGTTCCTGGTGGGCGCTGCCCGCGCGTTGCTCCTGAATTTGCCGACGGATCCGCCCGTCGCTCTGTGAGTTTGTGCTTCGAGCGGCGGCGTTTACTACTCGGTGAAGCGTTCAAAGGCCGAAGCGAATCGTGTTCTGTGGACCCGCCTTCCCCGCAGTCGGCAATAGGCGTGGCCTCCATCCTGATCCTGCCAACACTGACCAAGAAGTACTATGAGCGAACGTAAGCTTTTCGGCACCGACGGCATTCGCGGTCGCGCCAACGCAGAACCCATGACCCCCGAGCTCGCCCTGCGGCTCGGGCGAGCCATCACCCTCGTTTCGCGTCGCGGCAAGACCCGCGCGCCGCGCATCGTGATCGGCAAAGATACGCGCCTCAGCGGCTACATGCTGGAGACCGCCTTGTCCGCAGGGATTTGCGCGATGGGCGGCCGCGTCATGCTGTCCGGGCCTATCCCAACGCCGGCCATTGCCAACCTCACCCAGAGCATGCGCGCCGATGCAGGCGTGGTGATCAGTGCCAGCCATAACCCCTTTGCCGACAACGGGATCAAGATCTTCGGCCCCGATGGCTTCAAGCTACCGGACAGTGAGGAGGCGCAAATTGAGGCGCTGCTCGCGCATTCCAAGCTCGACACGCAGGGCAAAACCGGCGCGGGAATCGGGCGAGCGGAACGCTTCGATCACGCCATTGGCCGGTACATCGTGTACGCAAAGAGCACCTTCCCGAAGGAGCTCGTGCTCGACGGCATGAAGATCGTAGTGGATGCCGCGCACGGCGCCGCGTACCGCGTGGCCCCCGCAGTGTTCGCCGAGCTCGGCGCGGACGTAGTGCAGCTCGGCTGCCGGCCAAACGGCGTAAACATCAATCGCAACTGCGGCGCGCTACATCCCGAGCACGTCGCAGCGGAGGTCAAACGGCAAGGAGCTGCCCTAGGCGTGGCCCTCGACGGCGATGCCGACCGCGTAATTTTCGTTGATGAAAAAGGCCAAATTGTCGATGGCGACGCGATCATGGCGTTGTGCGCAACGCGCATGATCAAACGCAAATTGCTGGCCAAGAAAACGCTCGTGACCACCGTGATGAGCAACATGGGTGTGGATCGCGCGCTGGAACAAGCTGGCGGGAAAATCAAGCGCACCGCGGTCGGCGATCGCTACGTGGTCGAAGAAATGCGTCGCGGCGGGTACAACTTCGGCGGCGAGCAGTCTGGCCATCTGATTTTCTTGGATCACGCCACCACTGGCGACGGCACGGTCGCCGCGCTGCAAGTGATTGCGATCATGCTGCAAGAGTCGAAGCCACTGAGCGAGC
Organism: Pseudomonadota bacterium; assembly: GCA_040005755.1. Classification (GTDB taxonomy): domain Bacteria; phylum Myxococcota_A; class Polyangia; order Polyangiales; family Polyangiaceae; genus PMG-095. The sequence continues at coordinate 1,801 of JBDTYJ010000077.1, read as the reverse complement.
TGTCGCGCGTCATGCAGCGCGTGCCGCAAGTCTTGGAGAGCGTGAAGTTGGCCGCGCGCCGACCACTCGAGGAAATGCTCGAGCTGGGCAAGCGCATCGAGCTCGCCGAGAAAAAGCTGGGTAAGAACGGCCGCGTCCTCGTGCGTTGGAGCGGCACGGAAGCCAAGCTGCGCATCATGGTCGAAGGCCCCGATCCGGCGGTCCTCAAGCTGCTCGTCGCCGACATGACCGAGGCCGCCAAAAAAGACCTAGCCAAAGTCGCCTAGCGATTATACCTGGATTGTTCGCGAAGCGTGCCCGGGCCCGGTCGCCTCTTGTCAAAGCGCTGGGCTTAGAGGCTGCCGGAGAGACCGAGGAGAGCGCCGCGCGGGAGCACTCGCAACGACGGGAACGCTTCAACCTTGAGGAGCTCGTTTCGTTGCGGCTTCGCGGGTGGTGCAGCGTCTTGTTCGTACGCCAGGATGAAGCCGTCGAGGAGCGACGCGGCTAGCCCGCCGAAGGCAGCGCCCATTGTCGCCCACTTCGCCGACCTCTGGTCGGCGCTTGAGTCGTCCACCGAGGCATTGTTGTCGAATTGGCTGCCGATCACGATGCCCAATAGTGGAGTGGCTGCGCGCAATCCCAGGCTGCATAGGGCGTATTCCCAATGCCCATGCGCTAGGTGCACCACCGGCGCGCCCAGCTCGAATACGAGCGCACTCGTACCAAGCAAGGCCGGATCGCGGTCGTGTGCAATTGCGCCTACGAATAACCCCGCGGCGATGCCGTCGGACGTGAATGTTTGCCAGCCGTACCAACGCTGGACTTGCACGGACGACGGGCTGGGCTCCGCAGCCGCGGGCGCCTCCTGTGCTCGGCAGAGCGCCGCGCTGACGAGTACGAAGGCGAGTACCGGCCCAAACACCCCGTATTGCATCACTGATGAATACTATGTGAGCCGCGCCCCGAAGCGATCAGTCCGTGCCGAGTTCGGAGCCGGGAACTCGGGCGTAATGCGAGGTGCGTGGCTGGGCTCCGGGCGCCCACAAAAGAAAAACGGCCCTGAGCCGAAGCCCAGAGCCGTTGTTCGATTCAGTTCAGGGAACTGAAACTCAGCCCGCGCTAGCCGAGCCGGACGCCGAAGCGCTCGCCTTGACTGACACGTTGATCTGCACCGAGGCTTCCGCCTGGGCTTTGAGCGAGGCCGCGAAGCAGCCGCCAACCTTGAGGGCAGCCGCGCCACCGGAGGTGACGGCAGCCTTCACGCCCTCGAGGGACGCTTTGACGTTGGCTTCGATGTCCTTGAGCTTGCCTTCCATGCCCATGGTGACCTTGAGCAGAGCAGGCAGATCCTTCTCGAAGGCGGCCTTGAGCTTGGCACCCGCCGCGGCGTCACCGGTAGCGGTGACGACGACGGACACGGTGGCCGGCTTGCAGTCGACTTTGCCGTTCACGGAGGCGTTGCAATGCGCCTTGCACTCCGCGCTCATCTCCGGGGGCTTCACGGTGCCGCTGCACTTCGGCTCCTTGAACTCAGCCGAGCAGCTGCCGGTGCAGGTGCCTTTGCACTCGCCCTTGGCTTGCATGGTGCACGTGGCACTGCACTCGCCCTTGCACTCGCCCTTGCAGGTCGCGTCGACCTTGCCGCCCTTGCACGTGCCTTCACACGTACCGGCGCACTTGGCCTTGCTGTCCTTGCCGTCGCACTTGCCGTTGCAGGTGCCGTCGCACTTGCCAGAGATTTCAGCGGAGCACTCACCCTTGCACGTGCCGCCGCAGGTGCCTTCGCACTTGGCGCCAGCTTCGACGTCACAGGAGCCTT
>JBDTYJ010000076.1:0-18208 GCA_040005755.1 Pseudomonadota bacterium | reverse complement strand
GCGGGCGGCTTCTTCGGTCTCGATCAGCGGCATCCGGTGGAAACTCCTTCAGCGCTAGTATCACTGCTTCTTGCCGCCGCTGTCAAAAGAGTCATTGGGCCGGGACCTCGCCACCGTGCCCTTCCCCTTTGCCCCCCGGCGCTCCCCCGCCGGCGGCCGCAAGGCAGAGCAGGCCAGCACACACGAACCCATACCGCCCTGCACCAAAGAAGAGCGCGTGCGTCAGGGCTGTTGCCAAGACCGCGCTCGCCGAAAGCGCCAATAGCGGGCGCTTCAGTAACCTCTTACCGGAAAGCAACGCGCTCAGCACAAAGCCCAAGTAGGCGACATACCCCGAGTGAAGCAGCGCGAACAGCGCGGCCGGCAGCGCAGCCATCAGGCTCCCCGGACGACGTCGGGTGCCAAGCCGGGCAGATTGCAAGATCGCGACTAGCAGCACTAAGCGCTCCCAAACGGTTTCGACGATGCCCAACCACAGCTTCGCGCGGTCCCCAAAGGCTCGTGCGTTGGAAGTGTGCAAGTAGTGCCCAGGAGCCCCAAAATAGTCAAAAGTCATGGCCAGCTTGCGCGGCACCAACGCCAGGAAGCCGGCCCAGTTAGCCCGGATGCGCGCTAGGCCAGCATGCCCGAAACAGCGATCTTTCTCCGCCTCCGCGAACACGGTCCGGCACTCTGACGGAACCGTGCTGCCCTCGATCGGGGCCCACGCACCCTTCGCTTCTGAAAGCGAGCCGATGAGCAAATTCCAACCGCCGTTGGCGCTCACGAACACGCAGCGGTCCATGCGAGCACAGTTCCGCAAAGTCCAAGGCAAGCACATGGAGACTGCGACCCCGCCGACCAAGAGCGCCCGTAGCAAGCGCTCCCGGTAGCACGCAGCCCCCGAACTCAGGGAGAAAAAGCCGAACACAGGCGCCAGCACCACGAGCTGAGGGCGCACCAAGGTGAGCGCGCCAGCGCATGCACCAACCAGGATGAGCCGTGCCCCCAGGCCGCGGCCCGCCCCAGCCCGGAGCGTCAGCCACGCGACGATCACCAAAAGCTCGGCGCTGACTCCCTCCGTCATGAGCGCGGGCGTGTAACCGACCAGCCCAGGGTGAAGGGCCAAGAGCAGGCCCCCAAGCAGCGCTTGACGGCGTGTACCGCAGAGCACCAGCGCACGCTGCGCGGCAAATACGGCCAGCGCGCCGAGCACGGCATTGGCGCCCATCGCGGCTACAGGCCGAGCCCCGAACAGCGCGTACACGAGCCCCAGCAACGCCGGATAGCCCACGGGATAGTGCGCCGCGTAGGTGACGGATCCATCCGGCCAAAGCCAAGTGTAGCCGGCGCCCAGCGCGATCCGCTGCGCAACGACGTGGTAGAACGAGCCGTCGTCCGCGGGCGGAAAGCGGTCCTTGGCCCACAACACGAGCACGACTCGTATCAGCAGCGCGAGCGCGCTGAGCCACAGCGCATCGCGAACGTAGCCGCCCGGGTTTCGCTCCCGATGCGGTGCGGCGGCGGCTATCACGCTCGCCATCCTCAGGGAAAATGCTGGAGCAAACCGAGCTTGCGTAAATCGAGCACCACTTCGCAGGCTGGAAGTCCAACCACGTTACTGTACGAGCCCACGATGCGCTCGATTAGAAAGGCCCCCAGGCCCTGCGCCGCGTATGCGCCCGCCTTGTCCAACCCCTCGCCACTCGCGGCATAGCGTTCGATCTCATCGACAGATGCGGCGCGCAGGCTGACTTCAGTCGCCACCGTCTGCGCGACGCGCATCGCGGCCGGGGCGTCGGCGAGACTGATGGCATAGCGAGTGTATACCGTATGCGTCTTGCCCACGATGCGCTCGAGCAGACGCACCGCGCCCGCCACGCCGTCCGGTTTACCCAAGATCGCACCATCGATCACGACCACGGTGTCCGCGACGAGTACTCCAGACAAAGGAGCCGAAACCCGCGCCGCAACCGCGGCCAGTTTCTCGGCCACGATGCGCTGAATGTAATCGAGCGGGAGCTCGCCCGGCAGCGCGTGCTCGGGAATATCGGCCGGCTCCACTCGAATGGGGATGCCAAGGCCGCGCAGGATATCCTTGCGGCGAGGCGAAGCAGAGCCCAGCACCAGCGGCGTTCCAGAACCAATCATCGCGGCAGCGGTCTTAGCATCGCTGGCGAGGGGCTTGCTACGGCCCATCGGAAGCGCCAAAAGACGTGTACAGTGCGGGCGTGCCGAAGGAGCGCCCCCGACCGAAGCCCCGGAAACGCTGGCTTTTCGGCGTTCTACTGGCGGGGAGCCTAGTGCTAACGGGCTCCGCTCGAGCAAGCGGCTGCGCGCCCAATCCCTCGCTGTCGGCCTGCTTCGACGCCAACTCGCTGTGGCTGCCTTCGGGCAAGGCATCGTTCATCAGCATGCCGGACACGCGCGTCACCGGCGTCGGTAGGGTGAGTTTCGCAGCCGCCAGTGAGTGGTTACGGCGGCCCGTTGTGCTTCACGTCGACTCGCCGGATGCCGGCGGCCGCGACGTGCAAGCCGTCGGCTCCGCGCTCGACGCCTCTTTCTTTCTGTCCTTTGGCGTCGCCAAGGCTCTCGAGCTGAACCTTGCGGCTCCGCTGCGCCTCTATCAGGTCGGCGCGGGAACGGCTGGAATCGCTTCGCAAAGCGCGCCGCCCCTAGAGCGCAACGCTGTGCGGAACCCGCGGCTAGGCCTCGCTTATTCGTTGGATGACGCCATCGCCCTGCAGGGCCTCGGTCTGCGGCTTGCGCTCGATGCCTCCCTCCCCTTGGCCAGTGAACAAGAGTTTGCAGGTGAGAGGTCGCTCGTCGTCATGCCGAATGCCGCGCTGTCGCTCCGCGCAGGCATGCTGCTCATGCAGGCCGAGGTCGGCGCGCGCCTGCGCCGCAGTTTAGATTTTGGGGGTATTCGCCTAGGAAACCAGGGTGTTATCGCCTTGGGCTGGGGGCTGGATTTGCTTGATCCGGGTCGCCTCTTTGTCGGCCTCGAAGCATTCGCGCTGCCAGCTTTAGGGGACGGCAGAGCCGCGCAGGGCCCCTCAGGTGCCACGAGCAGCACGCGCGTCACCTACGTTCCCGCGGAGTGGCTCGTGTCCGTGCGCTCGTGCTTCCGCCGGAATAACGCGTGGTCGCTCGGCGTGGCGGCGGGAACGGGCATCGCGTTGTCGAGTGAGACGCGCTCGAGCGCGGCGGGCACCACCACAACGCGATTCCTCGGCGTCGCCACGCCGGACTTCCGCTCGCTCTTGGTGCTTCGCTTTGCCCCCGCGGCGGACCCCGAAAGCGCGCGTTGAGGTTCAGAACAAGCGTTCGTGAACGTAAATCTGATCGCCCGCCTGCAGCGGGATGTCCGACGCTTTGCCTTCGGTGATCGCGCCCACGTCCACTTCCACCGTTTGCTGACCCTTGGCTGTTTTGCGGGTCAAATTCACGTGGCTGCTGCTGGCTACCGCCGTCAGGCCACCCGCCTGGGAAATGGCCTGGATCAACGACATACCGGGGGCTAGCGGGAAACTCCCCGGCTTGGCCACCTGACCCAAAAGCGTGATGTGCCGGCTCGCATACTCTTTCACTTGAACGACTACGCTCGGATCGGTCAGCACTTTTTCTGCAATCAGGTGCTCGCGCACCAAACGCGCAACCTCCTGAGCCTCCAGATCCGCAACGTGCAGGGTGTGCACGTACGGCAGATCCACCGTGCCGTCTGAAGCCACTTGGTACTCGTGCGGCAGGTCCTTCTCGCCCACGATTTCCATCGTGAAGGTGTCGCCAGCCCCGAGCACGTTTCGCTCGACCGGCGCGGCCAAGTTGCTGGGAGGGGCGCCGCTGTTTGAAGCGCACGCGGGCGCCAAGATGATCGATAAGCACAAACCCACGCGGATGAACCGAAGCATCCCGTGACTGTTCCGAGGCGGCATGGCTCTTACAGGAAGTAACGCGCGCCGAGGAACACTTGCCAACGCGAATACTTCAAGGCGTCGTTCGCAATCGTCACGTCGGTGATGTTCTGTTCGTAGCCAACTGTGCCGTTGACGCCAAAGGTGTTGCTCAGGCGGTACTCGGTAAACAACGTGGCGTCGACGCGCTGCTCAGAGAACGGATCCTGGTTCGTCGCGGCTGCACCCGTGGCGCCGGGCGTCGACGATGGCACTGTATAAGAGGGGAAGCGCAAATTTGCGACCCCGCCCGTCAGAGTGATGACGTAGACCCCGCCGAGAAAGTAGGAGACGCCCAGGTAGCCTCGGTCGCGCTCGTAGAAGCTGCCGAGATAGCTGTTCTGCACGTCACGGGTAAACCCGGCAGCGACATACGAAAGGCCGACCGGCACGGAGCCCGGGTTAAAAGCGCCAGTGCCCTCCCCGCCGAGGAAGTACTTGAGCTCTGCCTGCGCAGTCAGCGAGTCGAACTGCTGAGGCTTTTGACCCGTGGTTGGGGTGTCGTAAAACGTGCCCGCCCAGCCGACCAGTGCCAGGGCCGACAAGCGCGACGTGATCAGGCCGTTGAGGCCGATACGTGAGGTTAATATCGACCCGTCAACCTGCGTACTCGGATTCGAGTAACGAATCCAAGTGTAGGTGCCGTCATAGAGGACGGCAGTGCGCGGCAAGAAGCGCCAGCGGCCGCGCATGTTCGCGCTCGGCTGGTAGTTGTTCAGGAACTTGAAGTTCGACTTCTCGAAATAGTTGTAGGTGACTTCACCGCCCAAGCGCCAATCAAACAGGCCGCCGCCGGGGCGCCAGGTGATGCCACCACCGCCGCGAACCGTATCGCGATTGAACGCCTGCTCGGTATTCGTATCATTGGACGGCTGCACGGTGCGAACTCCGTTACCGTACACGTCAACACCCGCCCGACCGGTGTTGAACATCGTCAACATGAGGTCGCCGCCCATATCGACATGGCGCTGATCCGCCATCTCACTCTGGTGCTTCGAATCCGTCGCGATTAGCTCGTTGTACGAGACGTATGCGCCGGCGCGGAAAGCCACATCACTCGGCGGAGCAGGAGCGCCGTTTTCGCGGCGTTGAGGGCCGAGCGTCGACAAGCTGATCGCGGGCGTGACGCGAATTCGAAACGCGCTGAGCGGATCTTCACTCGGCGCGCGCAAGAAATAATTCGAATCGTAACCGAGCTCCGCGGAGATGCCGGGATGAAGCTCGAGGTTACCAACGCGAACGCCGATGCCCTCACCATACCGACGATCGGCGAGCCAGGGTTGCTGAGCGTGAGCTTCGAGCGTGACTGCTCCGAGGAGCGCTACCGCTGCGAGCGTTAAGCAGAACTTCATGGGACCGATCGGGTTCTTCGAGGGGGAAGTGGAGAGCGAGGAGCGGGGCCGGTCGGGGGCTACATATCCGAGCTGCTCACAGCGGGCGGCTCAGTTACGAGAGGGTCGGTCGGGAACGTAGAAGGATCCGTGTCCGGGATCGACGGGTCGATGCTGACGGTGACGGTTGTCTCGCCGATGAAGCCCGTTTCCTCGCCGATGCATTGATTGGCCTCGGACACCAAAGCAGCAGAACGATCCTTCAACACCTGAACGATGGTGAACTCATGTTTGGCGCGATCGGCATCGTTCTTTGCGACAGCAGCCTCAAGCGTTTCGATGCGCCCTGCTGCGGTGCTCACGGCCACGTGAATTTGATTGAGCTTGTCGCTGAGGCAAAGCGACTTCACGACGTCGTGTTTCTGCTTTGCGTCGCTGGCTTGTCGCTGAACCGCTGCGGCATCGTTATCCATCGTCGGCTTGAAGGCGTGGGCGCGCTGCAACATCTGCTGCGGCGTCAGGTTCACGTCCTGTTGCGATTCAACACCGAGGGCGCCCGTGGGTGGCTTGCCTACCTCTTGCGCCAGCGCGACGCCGAAGCAACCGAGCACCGCGGCAGCTGCCAAAATCGACCAAGCTTTTGTTGACACTCGCATTTGCTAAACCAAGCCTCCCTCAACGACTCCGTGAAGAGCCAGGGCAGTATATGAACCTACAAATTCCATGTCAACGCAGTGCACACTGGAAATTCCGCTTCGATTTCCAGGGGTTCAGCCATTCGGCCGGAGCAATTGTGCCACTCATTATCTCTTATGGTGCTTCGGCGTTGTCCGATGTTCAGCGGGCAAAAACAGCTCACTACTGCTTTACGAACGTAACGGGTACTTGGATAACTGCGCTGCCGCCCTCGGGGGCATCGAACTGCGCGGCCTGAGCGCGTGCCTTGACGCACGACACCACAGAAGCCGGCAAGGATCCGGACGAAGCTCCGACGCTTTGCACTTCCCCACCCGGCCCGACGCGAATCGTGAGAGTCACCGCGCCCGCGGCGTCCGGGTTGTCGGCTAGCCCCCGTTGATAGCAGGCGCGAAAGCCAGCGCGCATACCCGCCACTACACGCGACGCGTTGCCCACCGTTCCACCGCTAACGGAAGCACCACCCACGTTCGCGTTGCCCTTCGGCCCGGCGACTTTAGTAGCGGTGCCCGTGCCGGTCGTGTCGCCCGAGCGCCCAGTGGAGCCGATGCCGGCCAACGTGCCGCCCATGCCGGGACGGATCGCCCCGCCACCGGAACCCAGCTTGAGATCGCCGGTGCCGGCGCCGACGCCAGCGCTGCTCGCCGCCGCCTGGTCCAAGGCGCTAGTCGCTACCTCACTGCCCTTGAGCACGCCCGCAGTAGCCGGGCCGCTGCTCGCGAGCGCGCCAAGCGTCTGCATCTCGAGCTGGTCCAAATCATTGTGCAAAGCCGCTGCCGCTTTTTCGGTGATGTGCCCGGCGGGCGCCTTCGGTCCGGGATCGGCTGCAGCGGCTTTTTCCGGTGCCTTCTCGGCGGCCTTCTCGGGCTTTGCCGCGTCATCCGGTTTCTCTTCGGGCTTGTCCTCGACTGGCGGCGGCGGCGGCAAATTCTTCAGCGAATCGATCACCCCCGACACGCTCGCTTCGTCATCGACGATTGGATCCAACCAGTCCGAATAGATCGAACCGAGCAATAGGAAGTGGAACAAGAACGAGACGGCGGCAATGATCGTCGTGTTCCAGTCGATGGAACTCGCACCGCGCAGCACAGCCACTGGCAGCTGCGGTTTTGGCTGAATCGGTGGCGGCGCGACGAATTGAAAGAGGAACGTGGTGTCCCCGATCACGACTTTGCCACGCGAATCTTCCGTCAGTCGGATCTGATAAGCGCCCTGCGAGGTGCGGCGCGCCTGGCCCTTCAACACCGATAGATCGGAGATGCCAGTGGGCAGCGCGATGCGACCCGTCATGCCATCCAGAAAATTCAGATGATAATCGTTGCCGACGAGCTCGAAGACACGGAACGTCGCAGGCACGCTCGAGGTCGAGATCACGAACATGTTCTTTTCGCTCGGACCGACGGTCACGTGCGTGCGCTGCTTGATGATGCGTTCTTCCGAAACGCGACCGCCCTGAACGACGCCGATGCGCAGCACCTTCGGCCCGGTTGCCGCGACAGCGCGCATCACGGCTGTCATTTGTCCGGGGCGTTGCGAAGTGCCTGGCTGCTGGAACCCTTGGGTCATTGAAGCTTCCTCTTTCGTCGCCGCTCACGGCAGAAATGGGTCTGGGTGTGGCCTGGACCAGGCACCCAGCGCAGCGAGCAGTTCCCTCAATCTACGCGAGAGTAGCCCGGACCGGTCTACCCGGGAAAGGGCGTTCCCAAGATCATTGTCGGCTGGCTGTCAGGCTCGTCCGCAAGGACCTTCCAAGTTCGAGTGAGGTGCGATCCCAGGCCTGCTGTGTGCGCTCCACGCCTCGCTTGGCCCTTCGGCCGATGGCAGCCACAACGGCCGCACCCACAAGCCCAGACACCGCGCACATGAACGCGCGCAGAGCCCCTTCCACTGGCGCGCGCGCCAAATCGAGAAAGCCGAGCAACGTCAACGCGGTCCCGCTCGCCAAACAAACCCGAGTGAGCGCGCTGTAGGTTGGCGGTACGAGGCGGAGTTCGAAAGAGATGTCGGCGAGCCGCTGATTCAAATCCGCGATCATCGAGAGGCGCTTCCGCTCGAGGCCACCCTCCCCCGCGTGGGCCGGATTCTGAGCCTCCAGCTCCGCAAGCAACGAGGAGACAGGTGGCGGGGCCAAGCGTTCAAGCTTCGATAAGCGCCGCCACGCCAGCGCGCTGCAGCCAATGCTGATTAGCGATGCTGCCGGCACTCGCCAGCCGAAGGCCCAACCCACTAGCGTCAAGCGCGCACGGCAAGCTCAAAAAGGATCGTGATAGATCGCTTTTTCGATGCGATCCAAGAACGGCTGGCGCAGTTCGGCGAGCGTGAGCTTGGGTTGAATTCGACTGACGTCCACGGCGGCGATCGGCTTCTGCACGCGGCCTACGATGGTGACTTCACTGATTGTCACCACTCGCCCGCCCTTCTTCTGCGCGAACGCGGAAGCGGAAGCGAGCAGCACGGCTAGCACCAACAAACCAGAATGCAGAGCGACGAGCGATTGCTTCATTTGGTGGCTCCTGTTGCGGGTGCAAACTGCGCCGCCGGCGGCGCACCGGGCTTAGCAGCCGCCGGCGGCGCTGTCGCGCCGGGAGCGGGCGCAGGCGGAGCCGCCGGCGCGGGGGTAGCCGCTGGCGCAGCGGATTCGTTCGCCTTGGCGTCGATGAGCGCCTTCTTGGTCTTCGCGCGCGTGATCAGCTTGTCGGTGTCATCCGGGGTGCCGCCCGCGACACGCGGTTTCATCTTCTTGTACTGATTCAGCTCGTCCATCGCGGTGTCGGCCGCTTGAGTCGGCGTGACACCGGGGAAGTTCTCGGTGAACAAATACAAGAGCCCCAGGTTGTAGTGAACTTGAGCGTTGCTCGCGTCGTGGGCCTTCACCCACTCTAGCTCGCGCTTCGAGTCCGCGGGGCGCCCGAGCAAGCGATACGCATCGCCCAAGTTGAGGTGCGCGATGACGTTGTCGGCGTCGTACTTCAACGCCGGTTCGAGCAGCGCCTGCGCATCCGCCGCGTTGCCGGATTCGAGAAAGTACGACGACAGCTGCACCCGGGCCTCTACCAGGTCAGGGCGCAGCGCGAGCGCCGCTTGTAGCTCCGTGATCGCTGGAGCTCGTAAGCCCTGCTCCTTGTAAATCAGGCCACGGATGAGGTGCGCTTCCGCATTGTTCTTATCGCGCGGCGGATTTTCCTCGCCGTACCCGTCCAAAATGCCCTTCAGCGCGTACAGCGCTAGGTCCAAGCGACGCGAGCGATAATGATCGCGCGCGAGCGTAACCATTGCGGGGCGGTAATCCGGGTTCAGCTTGAGTGCTTCTTGAGCCAAACGCTGGGCTTCACCCGAGTTACCCTGAATGGACTTCACCTCTGCCAGGGCCGCCGTGACCGCCGCGCTCTTGCTCATTTGCCCTTGGCGCTGGTTCAAGAAATCCGTCGCGTCGTCCGGCTTGCCCGTGCGAGCCAGCAGCACCGCATAGGCAACGATGGCCGGTTCGTAATCCGGCACCACGGTCGTTGCCTGGCGATACGAAGTTAGCGCGCCCGACGTTTCGTTCAGCCGTTCGCGCACGACACCGAGTGAATAGAAAGCCTGGTACGCCTTCGCATCCGCCTGGGAAGCCTGCGTGAACTGCGTCTTCGCGCCCGCCAAATCCCCGGCTTTGAACGCCGCCATGCCTGCGTTGTACGCGGCGGCTGCGGCTGCGTTCATCTTCGGGCGATTCGCGGCGGAGTCCCCGCTGGTGGGCTTGTCCGCCATCCCGAACTGCTGACCTGCGGCCGCGGGATCCGAGGCGGCGGGAGCGGGTGGCGCTGCAGTTTGGGTGGGCGCGGCGGCGCCTTTGCTTGCGCTCGCACCGCCGCCGCAAGCGGCCAGGCTGGCCGCCATCAGGATCGCGCCCAGGGTGCCCGCGCGAGCCGCGATCGGACCGATGAAGTGCGTCATGTCCTTCACCTTCCTCATTGGATAAATGCCGGTAGGGGCGTGGGCAAACCTTGCGGCGTCGGCGCTTCATCTTGGCCGGGTCGCATGCGGGGAAACATGCCTGCGGTGTAGTTCAGATCCTTCACCGTGCCGGTGTACTGCTGCATCTTCGCTTCGCCGATCACGTCTGTGAAAAATGCCAAACGCCGGATCGCGCGCGTGACTTCGGGGTTGGATACGGCGTAGCGCTTGGCGAGAACCACCGCGTTGCCGTAGCGGTCGACCATGATCTGGTCGGCGCTGTTGATTTCCTTGTCGCGGCGGTCACGCCACCCGTTCTGAATGCTGATGCGAATCTTGTCCGCCTGCTCCTGCAGATCCGGGTTGTCACTGTTTTCTGCGCGTTTCAACTTGGCTTCGGTAGCCGCATCGAACAACTTCAGCGCCGGTTCGCGCGTGTTGTACAGGCCCGTGCGCAGCGAGTCGTAAAGCGAGCCCTGCCGCGCGATCGCGGCCGTCGTCCACTCGGGCGAGACGTAGGTGTCAACGACGTGTTGCAGCTTGTCGAAGCGCTTCTTCGCGTCCACCGTGTCTTTTTGGTACTGCGCGACGACCTCAACCACGGTGCCTTTGTAGTGATGGAAGCCGGCTTCGTAGTCAAAGGACCGAGCGTCGTCTTGATCGAGCTCGGTGAACTCCGCCTCTGCAGCCATGCCAGCTTCACGCGAGCCGAGCGCGCTGTTCTTGCCTCCGGTCACTGGGGCGAGCGCCTTCCACTTAGCGAACGCCGCGATCGTGTTGTCCCACCACTTGTTGGTCTCGCCCGAGGCGACCGCTTTGCGCGTCTTCGCGCTCCAATACGCGGCCTGCACCAAGAACTGCGCGGCGGCTTCCTTACCCTTGTTGGCGTCGTAGTAGTTGTCCATGGCGTTTTGAGCAGACCGGCGCGCCGCCGCATTCGCGCCGTCGTCGCCGCTGTACTGATCCCAACGCTTGAGCTCGGCGCTCGCCACTACGAAATCCGCCTCGGCAATTTCCTTGGGCGATGCTCCAAGTTGCTGGAACCGTTCACGCGCGCGCGTCATGCCACCCTTGTCACCAAGGCTCGCGTACAAGGAGAGCGCCTGTTGCGCGGCCGTGCGGCGGTCAACCTGTGAAAAGTGCGTATTATTGCTGATTTTGTCGTACGTCTCGGCGGCGCGCGGATAGTTGAAGAACAAGACGTAGGCGCCGGCCAGGGCGTCATGAGCCCCCTGCAGGTACTTCACGCGTTCTTCGTACTTCTTCGGCTCCGCGGGTACTGGCGGCTTGGCTTTCGCGTCGCCGTTTTGCAATTTCTGTAACGTTTGCTCGTTGCCGTACTTGGCGATGAACAACTCGTACATGGCGATCGCCTTGTCGTACTCGCCGACTTGCTTGTAGGCGAACGCGCCGTTCATCGCGGCTTCCGGGGCCTCGTCGCGATCAGGAGCTGCGTCCAACGCCACCTTGTAAGCCGCGGCAGCTTCACGCCACTTGGCGACGCGCTCCGGACCGTCCGGCATCTTTTGCGCTTCTTCGTACAGCTTGCGCGCGTCCAAGTAGGCGACGCCTTGCTTCACAGGCTTTCGGATCTGCTCCTCCGCCTTTTGCGTCTCGGCATTGAAGGCGCAGCTCTTGCCCTCCGCGAGCTTGCGGCTCTCGTCGGCGTTGCCCTCGAAGTTGCTCATGCTGATGAGCTTTTCCCAGGACCGGTAGCCCCACTCATTCACCCCGCAGTACTGGTCGTACAGCGGTCGGAAACGCTTGCGAGCATCGGCGAATTGGCCGTACACGAAGTATAGATCCGCCGACTGAAACGCATACAAGAGGCCGTTCTTCTGCGGGTCTCGGTCGAGCGCGATGCGCTCGTTGTATTCATCACGCGCGCGGATCGCGTCGAGCACCTGCTGCGGAACGGGGTCCGTCTGCACTTTGCGGGCGTCCCCGTCGCCGACGAACTTCACTTCTTCGCGCTTCTCGATCCCCTGCGCGCCCTTGCTCTCGTCGAACTTGCGATACTCGTCCTCGAGCACCTTCTCAGCCAGAGTGACGACGTCGTAGGCGGCGGGCTGCAAGTACTTGTCATCTTCGTTCGAATCCCGCACCGCGACCGCGCTGTCGTGCGCCGTCTTGATCTCTTCGGGTGTAGGTGACTTCGCGATTGCGATTTGCAAGACGACGACCCAATAGCGCGCATCGGCGAGCCAGTAGCGGCTCTCGTAGGCGTCCATCGCGGTCGGATCTTGTTCCAGGTACGCGCTCCAACCGGTTTCGGCCAAGCGGTACTCGGCGATCGACTTTTCGATTAGGCCGTGCTGCTCGCCGGCGTCGTTCAGCTCCAGCGCCTTCTCGTAGTAGCCGCGCGCGAAATTCGTGTGATCCGCGGCCGCCCGCTTCAGACCGCCCTTGACCAGTTGCTCCGCGGTCTGCAGCGCCTCCGGGTCGTCCTTATTTGCGTCGACCCACGGGGTCGTACCCACGTAGGCCGCCAATTTCGTGCGAGCTTCCAGGGCCTTCGAGGCGTATTCTGTACGCGCAGCTGAGCCATCTGGTGCCAGGCGGGAGAGTTGGTCATACAGCTCCGCCACCCTGTTTTGCATCACCGGGGCGTCGCGGTTCATCGGAAACTTCTGGAGCGTGAGCTCCAGCATCGCGACCGCATTGCGGTTCTGCGTAATCTCGATGAACTCTTGCGCGAGCGCTTTGTAGATCTCTACCGTCCACTTTTGATCTTGGGGGACGAGCGCTGGGTCTTGCACGCGTTGGATGGCGATCGCCATCTTCTGCTCGGCGAGCACCGGATCGGTCTCGGTGTCGAGCACGTCGTTGCGCGGGATGTACGGAACCTCGGGCGGCGGGCCGTCGAAATCGACATACGTCAACGAGCCCGCGATATACGTGTACGCCTCGGAGCGGAAATCCGCGCCTGGATCGCCCGTCTTTGCTTCTTGGTCGTCTGCGTAGTGCAGTAGTCGGACGAACCAATCAACAGCGGTTCGGTAGCGCTGTTGCTTGTAATAAGTCCAAGCCTGCTTGTACATCGAGACCCCGAAAATCGGCGGCTTCTTGAACTCCATCGAGTGGTCGAAGGCGCTGACCGCACGATTGAGGTTGAACGGACCACCGTGCGGATCGATCTGGTCGAAGTGGAAATTGCCGATTTGCCACCAAATTTCCGCGAGGTAGCGCGGGTCATCAGTACCCTCCACCTTCTGCGGCAATGGCTTGCAACCCTCATACGGGTCGACGAACGAGCGCTCCTCGCTGTCGGCCTTGCCAGCGGCGGCCTTTGCCGCTGGTCTCGCTGCAGCACGCGCGCCCTTCCCTTTACCAACCTGGTCGATGGGGATGGGGTTCTTGTTGTACCAATCCTGCCAAAACTTGTCGTCGTGATCCTGCGGCAGCGGATCTAGCGCGATCTTGCCCGCGTCCTTGGGGTCGTCTTTGACGGTGTAGCGGTTCGAGCAAACCAGCGAGCGCCAAGCCTGCTGCCCTTCGTCGATACGGGACGCGTCCGTGTACGCGTGCCCGAGGTAGTAATGGACAGCGGCAATTTCCTCGTACTGAGGGAATTCTTTGATCAGACGGCGATACATCGAGATCGCAGGGTCCAGGCCCGTCGTCAGATCAGCGTCGGCATTGGCGCGCGCGCGCTCTTCATACAAGGCGCCGAGCCGGAACATGGCGTCCGGCGTGGAGCGCGGGTCGGCGTTCGCGCCGCTGTAGCGCTCGACGAAGCGTTCGAGACGCGCTATCGCCTCTTGACGAGCGTCGTCGAGGCCGTGCTTTTCCTCGGTGATCTCTGCGTCGAGTGCGGTCAGCACGCGCTGCCGCCGTTGCTCGTAATGATGGCGCACGATCATCGTCAGGTTCTGACGAAAATCCTTGGAACCAGCCGTGTAGTCCTTGGCCTCCTGCTGCAGGATGCCAAGCGCCTTGAGTTGTCCGGGTGTCGGAGCCGGCGGCGGGGGCGCGCCCTTGCGCTGCTTTGAAACGCTAGTGCTGCTGGTGGCGGAGGTTGCGACCTGATTGGACGGGCCGACCGTAGCGGCGGAGCGAGCGGTGCTGGTCGCCGCAGAGGCAGTTGGCGCGGGCGCAGTAGTCGACGCGCTGACGGCCGGAGCTGCTGAAGCAGCAGCGCCGGCGGACGCCGAAACCGCGGGAGCGCTGCGCGCTACCTGGGACGAAGCCAGCGAGGCCGCGATCAGCGCGCTAGCGCTGAGGAGCCCGGTGGCGAGACTTCGAGTCATTGCTGTTCCTCCGCATCGTCGAGTACTTCTCGAAGCTCGTCGTTCAGGGTCTGTTCTTCGCGAGCGCGTTCACGCTGCAAGTTGCGCACGCGCAGCGCTTGCTCCTCGCGCACCTCCCAGGCTTCCTGGACGATGCCGACGTCAGCACGGAGCACGATGCTCTTTAGCCGATCCCGCACCAAGCCGAAGTTCTTCATGGCGATCTCGCCGACGAGGAGCCGCGCTTGTTGATCCAGGCCGTCTAGGTTTTGCGCGTACGTCTCGATCAACACGACCTCTTCCGAGATCTTCTCGCGAAGACCGTTCGCCTGCTCGGACGCCTGCTGCTCGTACTTGGCTCGCTGAGCATCCAAGGCATTCTCGACAGTATCCGCGCGTGCGAGCAGCGGCTGGATCGATTTTGCGTAGGACGCCGAGTCCGAAGAATCCTGGCCGGCCGCTGACAGCGCGACTTCGCGCGCGAACAGCGCGCGAAACTGCGCGCGCAGTTCTTGGTCGTCGACGTAGCGCTGATCGCCGAACCCGATCTGCGCTTTGCCCATGTCAATCGCTCCGCGAAACTCTTCGATGCGCTTGTGGTACGTAGCAAGATCGCGCTCATTGGCCTCAATTTCTAGCTGAAAGCGCGCTCTGCTAACGGCGTCGGTCGTCACGCCGTTCTTGTCAGCTTCGTTCATGACTCGATGCAGGCCGTTGACGATGGCACCCAGCTTATCGGCCTCGATGGTCAACTCCTGCAGGGCTTGCGACGCCTTCGACCATTGGCTGTCGCCCGACTCATCGCGCCGCGAGAAATCATTCTCTGTGACCGGCATCCAGCCGAGACGCTTCATCAAAACGCGGCGCTGGCTACGCACCGTGGCCAACTCCCCACCCACGTTGTTGTTCGCCGCGTCATCCATGCCCTCCGCGAGGGTGCCGCGAGCGCGCGTCAGCTTGTTAGAGAGAGAGAGCACCTGCTGCAGCTGGAAGCGGATTTCCGGAAACGCCTTTACTCGTGACGACACGCCCAGCACGGCGCTCAACTTAGAGGCCAGCTTGCGCGAATCTTTAATCAGTGAACGCGAACGTGTGACATCGTCGATTACGCCGAAAACATGCTGATCTTGGGCCTGATCCTTTGCCCAATCCAGCACCACTTTGGGCAGCTTATCATCGGTACCGCCGGTGTCGTCGGAAGTCAGCTTGTCGTAATAGACTGCTGGATCGTTCGTCGACTTGAGGAAATCATCCAACTGTCCGCGAATCGGATCGAAGTGACCGGAGACATCCTTGTACAAGCCCAGGGCGTTCTGAAATTCGCCCGCGCGCAGCATCAGATCGGCGCGCAACAGGGAACCGTCCGCGAGCTCCAAGTTGTTCGGGTCGGTAATGGTCAGCACTTCTAGAGCACGCTGCGCGCGCTCGAAATCACCCAAGCGCACATACACCCACGCTAGCTCGTAGAGCATGGTCGAGAACTCCGGAGAGCCCCGGTCGACGTGGCTGTAAGCGTCGGCGGCTTGGACATAGTCGTCGGTTTCGTGGAACAGGCGGCCAATGGCCATGTACGCGAGATCGACGACGTGGCGAGCGGCGGCGGTGGTCGCCGGCATGCGCGTCACTTTGCGGAATTGTTCGATTGTCTGTGTGAAGCGCGTGTCGGGCGGCGCCGCGGCCGGCGCGCTGCCACTGACGGGCGCTGCTTGCGCGGCAGGTGCCAGCGGCGTTGCCGCAAGGGTCTCCTTCATCAGCACGACACCCAGCAAGTATTGCGCTTGCAGGGTGTAATCCGAACCGACCGGCACTGCGTTCACGGCCGCCTTGGCCGCGGCGTAGTCCTTACGCGCGTACAACGCCTTCGCGCGAGCATAGGCGAGCGATCCCGATTTGTCGGTCTGGGGCAGCGCGTCGAGCCGGGCAAACACGTAGCCCAACCCTTCCAGGTCGTCCGTGCGGAGTGCGACGTCGACCAGACGACTCAGGGCGCGGCCCACGTAGTCGGCATAGGCGGGGCGCGCCGCATGGTCTAGCACCTCCCGGTAGTGCCGACGCGAGGACAGGTACTGATCGGAGGCAAAATACGCCTCGCCAATCATGAACGACGCGTCGGCGTAATCCGTCTCGGACGCCTTGCCTTGGCGGCTAAGCTCCAGCACCTTACTGAGCAGATCGATTGCCGCGTCGTAGTTCTTGGCATGCAGCAGCATGTCCGCATTCGCGAGCCTGATAGCCGGGGTGGGCGGCGGTTCGCGAAACTTCAAAGGCGGAGGCGGCTTGCCGACGTCCGCCTCGACGCTCTGGATTGTCGTGGTTGCCCGGCCTTGCGCCTCGGAGGTACTCAACGCGAAGCTCGGCCGCGCGACGAACAGAGCCAAGCCGACCGCGGCGAACCCACCGCTCCGGAGCGGTCGTGTGCGCATCACTTTGCTCCTGTACCCACCGAAACGCCGACATGTGCGGCCGGAGCGGGCGCGGCAGCCGGAGCGGCCTCCGTCGCAACTCCTGAGCTGATGTTTTCAGTAAAGCGAACCGCCGGGCGATCAGTGAGATCAGTGGTGACATCGCCCTTCTCCCACGCGATCACGTCGAGCTTGAGCGTCTTGCCCTCGGTGATGGTGAACGAGTGGCTGGACGGGACCTTGAACTTATAACCCTTGAGGTAGGAAAAGACGCCGTAGCCATTCCCGCGCAGGTTGACCACGATTTGCACCGTGTGGTCACCGGGCGGAATCGAGCCAATGAAGATTGGAATGGTCTTTTGGCTAGCGAGGGCACTGTCGTCCGATTCGTCCTGCTTGTTGTATTGGACCGCACCGTCGAGCACGAACAGCGCGCCAGTCAGGCGAAAAGCACTGCTCAAGTCGTTGACAAAGTTGATCTCGGCTCGCGCGCCGCCAGCGCCACCAGACAAGATGGTGTCGCTGAGCAAGCTCAACCGGGTATGGCTGCGCCGAATCTGCTCCTTGAGCTCGTCGATGTGCTGCTCGAGATCGCGGAGTCGGACCACGTACGTCGAGCCGTCGATGGGCGCACTTGCTGCAGCGCCGGTGGACGCGGATGCCGCGGGCGCGGGCGCAGCCGGCGCGGCGGTTGCCGGCGCCGTCGCAGCGGGGGTTGCGCTGGCGGCGGCAGCGGCCGGCGCCACTTTAGGTGTCGCCGCCGTTTCAGCAGGCTTCGCGCTCGCGGGAGCAGCCGCCGGAGCGGTGCTGGCCTTGGCGGCAGTGCTCGCTGGCGTCTGCGCACCAGCAACTGCCGCTAACGAAATAAATCCCGCGAAGGCGGTCAACAACAAGGCTTTGCTACGGCGCATCAATACCCTCTCCAAATTGAGGATCGGCAGTAAGTTCCGGGGCCTTTTCTGACACCAAGACTCGAGCTGCGAAACGGAGCCCCAAGCTCCAGCCCGGCATCTTCCTCTGCCGCGGCCTTCCCGCCAAGTCGGATTTTCACATCTCTCCCGCGGAGTTGCAGGACGACGCTTCCAGCGCCGGGGGCGAGGACCCCCACGACAATCACGCCTCGGACCCGGCGTGGGTGGTTCCGATCAGCGCGGCCCCGCGACCTGTACGCGCGCAGCCGGATCACGTGCGCTTGCGCGACCGGCCCGTCGTTCGCGGCGGAGGCTCTCAACATGCAATTACTTCGGGCGAAGCAGCCGACCACCCGGACCAGCGCAGAAAAAGCTGTGTCTTGCGGGAAACGTGGGCCGAGAGCTACGGTTCCTGCACCGGATCGGACCGCAGATCGAACGCCGCCATGGGACGTACAAGTTGGGCCACAGCCCTTGCCTCTGAGAGAGGCCTCATCCCAAGCAACGAGCGCGCTGCAGTCAGCCGGCGAGAGTGAAATCCCGAATGGCGGCCGTGCAGGGCGATGCAACGGACGAAATGCTCATGGTGCGCTACCAGCGAGGCGAGCGCGAAGCGTTCGTGGAATTGGTGCGTCGACACAACCGCCCGGTCTACAACTTCGTGCTCCGTCAACTTCGTGTGCCATCCGTCTCGGAAGATGTGACCCAGGACGTGTTCATGCGCTTGGTTCAAAACGCCGCCGACTTCAAACACGAGGCACGATTTCTGAC
>JBDTYJ010000075.1:0-18259 GCA_040005755.1 Pseudomonadota bacterium | reverse complement strand
GCGGGATCACCTTGTACGCGCGGCCGTCGATATTGAAGCGGTTCACGAAGTTGCCGCCCAACGCGGCCGCGAGGTCCGCGCCGACCGATTGCATGCTCAGGCCCATTGAAGCGACTTTGTCGCGATCGATGACGATGTCGGCGTTCTGTTGGTCGATGCGGACGTCGATCAAGGGCGGGAACGCGAACATTCCGCTCTTTGCCGCCGCTTGTTGCAGTTGGTCCGCGAAGCGCACGATCTCGGTGTGGCTGGCGGTTGAAGCGATCACGAACTCGACCGGGAAGAAGCCGGCGCTGGGTAGCGCGCCCGGCAAGAACGCCGGGGCACGCACGCCTGTGACAGCACCCAGCTTGCCGCTGAGCTCAGCTTGAATCGGAAAAATGCTGCGCGAGCGTTCTTCCCAAGGCTTGGCCAACATGCCGCCAAAGGCCGCGTTCGGGAACGTGAATTGGAAGCTGTTCGCGAACTCAGGCTCGCTCTGGAAGATTTGGTTCACCTGTTTGGAGTAGGTGGTGAGCTGCTCCAGCGAGGCATTGGGAGGCACATCCAGGGCGCTGAACACCACGCCCTGATCTTCGTTCGGCGCCAGCTCGGCGGGCGAAAATAGATACATCGGCACCAGGACCAGGGCCAACGTAATCCACACCGCGTACACCAGACCGCGGTTCCGCAGTGTGGCCGCGAGCGCGCGCGTGTACGCGCGTTTGACGGCGTCGAACGTGCGGTCGATGGTGCGCGCCAGCACGCCTTGGCTGTGCTCGGCCTTGAGCAGGCGCGATGCCATCATTGGCGACAGCGTCAGCGCGACGACACCGGAGATGAAGACGGCGCCCGCCAGGGTGAAGGCAAACTCGCGGAACAGCGCGCCCGTCAAACCACCCTGAAAGCCGATGGGCGCGTAAACCGCAGCCAGCGTGATGGTCATCGAGATGATCGGGCTGACCAACTCACGGGCGCCAATCGTGGCGGCTTCCATCGGGGTTTTCCCGTCGCGGATGTGCCGTTCCACGTTTTCAACCACGACGATGGCGTCGTCCACCACTAGGCCGACCGCAAGCACCACCGCGAGTAGCGTCAACAAGTTCAGCGTGAAGCCGAAGACCTGCATCAAGAACACGGCGCCAATCAAGGACACCGGGATCGCGACGATGGGCACCAAGACGGTGCGCAGCGAGCCCAAGAACAGGAAGATGACGAGGATGACGATGAGCACGGTCTCAGCGAGCGTGTGCTTCACGTCACTGATGGCGCTGTTGATGTAGCGGGTCGAGTCGAACGCGACGTTGGCGGACATGCCCGACGGCAGCTCAGCCTGCAAAGTCTTCAGCTCGTCACGAACCCGGGAAATGACGTCCAACGAGTTGGCGTTGGGCAAGACCCAGATGCCCATGAACACGGCTTTTTTGCCGGAAAGGCGCACCTCTTGTTCGTAGTTGTCCGAGCCCAGCTCCACGTCGGCCACGTCCTGTAGCCGAACCAAGGAGCCGTTCTGCGAGCGAATTACCAGCCGCTTAAACTCATCGACCGACTTGAGGTCAGTTTCGGCGGTCACGTTGACTTGGACGAGCGCGCCCTTGGTCTGGCCGACGGCAGCCAAAAAGTTGTTGCGCCCGAGCGCGGAGCTCACTTGGGCCGGGCTCACGTTGAGGGCCGCCATCTTTTCCGGCTTCAGCCAGGCGCGAATCGCGAACGTCCGACCGCCCAAGATGTCCGCGCGCTGCACCCCTTCGATTGCGGATAGGCGTGGTTGAACGACGCGCAGCAAATAATCCGTGACCTGATTCTCGGCCAGAATGGTGGACCCGAAGGCCATGTACATCGAGGCGATCTGTGCATCAGACGGCTGAATGCTGATCGCTGGAACTTGCGCTTCTGGCGGCAAGTCAGCGCGTACCTGGTCGACGCGCGCACTGACGTCCGCCAAGGCGGCGGCCGCGTTGAAGTTGAGCTTCAGCCGAACATTGATGGTCGAGAGGCCCTGAACGCTTTGCGAGTCGATGTAGTCGATGCCGTCGGCGGCGGCGATCACCCGCTCCAGAGGCGTGGTGATGAAGCCGCGCACGAGCTCCGCGTTCGCGCCAACGTAGACCGTGGTGACGGTAATCGAGGCGCTCTGCAGCTTCGGGTACTGGCGCACGTTGAGCGTGCGGACAGCCTGCAGACCCGCAATGATGATGATCAGATTGACGACGATGGCCAGCACCGGCCGGCGCAGAAATAGATCGGTGAACCGCATGTCAGTGGTTCTCGGGCTTCGGGTTGAGCTGGGCTGGGTTCTGCACGGTGTTGTCGACCACGACGGGCGAGTTATTGCGCAGCTTGAAGCCGCCCGCGCTCACCACCTGCTGGCCGGCTTTGATGCCATCCAAGACCGACACGAAATCCCCCCGCGCTTCGCCGACGCGCACGAACTGTTGGCGCGCATTCTTGATTGGCTTGCCTTGGGCGTTGCTCTTAGCGCCCGGGGCGCCGGCTGGCTTGTCCTCGACCACAAACACAGAGTCGCCGAACGAGGCGTGAATGACCGCGGTCAACGGCACCGTGACCACTTGGCCCTGATCCGGAAGGACCACCGCCACGTTGGCAAACATGCCGGGGCGTAGCTTCTCCTCCGGGTTTGGCACCGCAGCGCGCAGCTTGATCATGCGTGTGGTGCTGTCGATGGTCGGGTCGACCGCGGCGATCGTTCCTTCCACCGCAGGGTCCGGCGAGCCTTCGATTTTGACGAGGACCTTCATGCCATTGGCGAGCTGGTCCAGCTGCTGTTGGGGCAGTGAGAAATCCACGAATACCGCGCCGACTGCCTGTAAGACGGTGAGCTGCGTGCCGGGGTTCAGGTACTGGCCGACGTTGACCGCGCGGATGCCGAGCCGGCCCGAGAAAGGAGCACGCACCAGCTTGCGCGCGATTTGCGCCTGAATTGTGTCGGCGGCCGTGGCCGAGCTCTTTACCGTGGCTTCATCGGTGTCCACCTGAGCTTGGGTCGTGACCTGCTCCTTGATCAACGCGCGCGAACGGTTCACGTTCACGACCGCTAGATCGTGCTGCACATGCGCCGACGCGAGCTGCGCGCGCTCCACGCTCGTGTCCAGCTCGACCAAGACCTGACCTTGCTTGACGAGATCACCGGACTCGAAGTGGATCTTGGAGACGATGCCCGGCGCGTCGTTGCTCAACGCAACGCCCTTGACCGGCGCAATCGTGCCGACCGCGGTGACCTGCCCTTGCCAAGACTGTAGTTGGGCGATCGCGGAGCTGACGGTCTCGGGCGGGGGCCCGGCCTTCTGCATCTCCTTCCCCATGTTCATGAGCATGGAGATTTGTGAAAACTTGATGAAGCCGAGCGTGCCCACGACGAGCAGCAGCCCGAGGACAACAGTGAGAACACGGAGCGGCTTGCGTTGACGCGGAACGGGCATGGAAGCGGTAGTGGTGGTCACGGTGGTTGCTCGCGGCTGTGCATGCGGTGAAAAACCACGGACCGCAATTGGCTGCGGGGCAGCGAGCCGCGCAATAATGCAATTTCTTACCACAGTCGGCGCGCTAAGGCCTCTATTAGTTGCCTTTTACGGGGACGTTCCCTACGCGGAAATAGGGAGGAAAAGGTCGGGGCGTGCGAGCGTGGCGACAGCGCATGATGCCGACGCCCGCTCGTTGCACTTTCTGGCTGCTGTTGACGGTGTGTTGCGCGCTCGCGTGGGGCGCGGCGGAGCGCGGCGCGCGCGCCATGAGCCCACGTGACGAGCCCTCGGAAGACCAGCCGACGCCGCCGGTCGACACTGCCCGTGGCGAACGGGAGCTGTTCAGCCTGCATTTCCAATCAACGATGGTAACCGCCTACCATCCGGCCTTTTCCGCCAAGTACTCAGGCGAACACAGCCTCAGCGCGAGCGCGGAATCGGCGACGGCGTTCGTCTCCACTCTGTACGCCGATCGCCGTCTTTGGCCCGGCGGCGAGCTGCTCTTCAACCCGGAGATCAGCGGCGGCAAAGGCCTCAGCAGCACGCTCGGCGTCGCCGCGTTTCCGACCGGCATCGTTTATCGCGTGGGCGATCCCGCGCCCGCTGCCTACGTGGCTCGCTTAGCAATCAGGCAAACTTTCGGCCTGGGCGGTGGGCGCGTCGAGAACGCTTCGGGCCCGAACGAGCTCGTGGACAGGCGGGATCGCGACGTGCTCGGGATCACCGTCGGGCGGGTATCGGTTCAAGACGTTTTCGACGGCAATCGCTACGCGCACGACGCGACGGAGCGTTACTTCAACTGGGCGTTGTTTGCGTCGGGCGCTTGGGATTACCCTGCTGACACGCGAGGCTACACCTGGGCGGTGATGGCCGACTTGGCCGTCGATTGGTGGTCCGTTCGCGCGGGCATCGCCCTTGAGCCCAAGTCTGCGAACGAAGCCGCCATGGCTTGGAACGTCGCGAAATCCCACGGCCTGATGGCGGAATACGAGGCGCGTTACACCGTCGACGGGCAGCACGGCGCACTCAGCACGCTGATATTTTTGAACAGCGCGCGCATGGGCAGCTACTCACAGGTCTTGGCAGACCCCGGCCGTTACCACAACAGCGTCGTCGAAACGCGCGCAGACGGGCGGCTGAAATACGGCATCGCGCTGTCGCTCGAACAGCAGCTTCGCCAGGGCACCGGCACGTTTCTACGTCTGAGCATGAATGATGGCGCGACCGAGTCGTGGGCGTTCACCGAGATTGACCGCTCGTTCGCGACCGGTGTCATCCAAGACGGCGCGCTCTGGCACCGCGAACGCGACGAGCTGGGCGCGGCTGTCGTGCTCAATGGCTTGTCCTCCGCGCATCGCACCTACCTCCAGCGCGGCGGCTACGGCTTTATCCTGGGCGACGGCACGCTGAGCTACGGCCCAGAAATCTCGTTCGACACTTATTATAAGCTTTCACTTGCCGACAACGTATCCCTCGGCGCCATCTACCAACCCATCATCAACCCCGGTTACAATCGCGAGCGCGGCCCAGTGCATGTGCTGACCGGTCGCTTGCACGTGGCGTTTTGAGCAGGTCTGGAGATTGAGCCGGCAGGGCCGCCTTCGCCGCAGGCGGCGCGTGCCGGTTTGCGCGCAAGTCAATGCTGCAAAGTGAGCGGCATCTCGGTGTCGGACCCGGCGCGGTCGCCCTGGTGATAGGTGTGCCGCTGGCCGTGGCGTTCCCGGTGCTGCTCGCACCAATACTCCACGCCGGCTGTCGTGCGGCGCGTCTCCACGCACGCTGGACACGGCGGCTCGATTTTCGGGCCTTCCGGGGGCAGCGCCTTGGGCCGCACAATGTAGACGGGACACGGCGCCAGCCGCACCACGGCTTCGGCCACCGACCCCAACAGCAGGCGCGAGATCCCGCGGCGGCCGTGGGTGCCCACGACGACCAGGTCAGCCTCGACGTCCGCGGCCATTTGGGCAATTTCGTGAGCCGGCGCCTCCAGGCGTAAATGCGGGATCACGCGCGCCGCGCGCGCCGCGGCGCTTTCGTCCCGCTCACCGAAGAACGCATGCCACTGGCGCTTAGCGTAGCGCTCGACCTGCGCGGTCGCCTCAGCCATGGAGACGCTCATGAAGCCGCTCGGGTCCGCCGGGTAGTCGATCAACGCTTGCGTCCCATACAGTTGGACAACGTTCACCATGTGCACCTCGGAGGACGCCTTGGACGCGGCAATCTCAAATGCGCGCTGCACGGCAAGATCGCTAGCCGGTGAGTAGTCGACGCCAACGACGATGATGTACGGCTTAATGGGGTCGTTCATTGAATCCTCCTGCTGCTGGGCAGCGGCTGCTTCGGGAATTTTGCAACGAGTAGCTGCATCGCTCGTGCCACACGGCGAGTGACGGCCTGTGGCCGGAATGTGCGCAGCGAACGGGGCCGCGCGCCCGGAAACCAGCGCTTACCGAGACGTAACGACCCGGCCTGTTTGCCTCATGTGGCTAAACGAGTCAGGCCGCGCCGAGCGTGAGCTATGTTCGCGCCAAAAGATGGGCCCAGTCCGAAAACTGCTCCGTTTTGCCAAGCCCTATTGGCTGCGTTCCAGCCTTGCGCTGCTGCTGCTGGCAACGTTGGTCGTCTTCGATTTGTCGATTCCGCGCTTGATTCAGCGCTTGATTGACCGAGGCGTCCTCGCCCACGACCACGCGCTCGTGCTGCACACCGCGCTCTTGATGCTCGGGGTGTCCTTCGTCAGCATCTTCGTGGCGGTGGGCAACAATCATTTGTCGGTGTTCGTGGGTGAGAGCGTCGGCCGGGATTTGCGCGAAGCGCTGTTCCTGAAGATTCAAACGTTTTCTTACGGAAATCTGGATCGCCAGAAGACCGGCCAGCTCATCGTTCGCTTGACCAGCGATACCAGCTCAATCCAACGCCTCTTGCAAGTCACGCTGCGCATCGGCACACGCGCTCCGTTGCTGATGTTGGGCAGTCTGATCCTGATGATCAGCACCAGCCCCACGTTGGCGTTGACGATGCTGCCGCTCCTCTTAATCACCTCCGCCGTGATGGTGTTCTTCCTGATCCAGATGGAGCCGATGTTTCGCATCGTGCAACAGCATTTGGACCGGATGAACACCGTGCTGCAGGAGAACATCGCCGGCATTCGTCTGGTCAAAGCCTTCGTGCGGGAGCACTTCGAGGGCCAGCGGTTCGCGTCTGCCAATCAGGCGTACACGGCAGAATCCGCCAAAGTGATGATGTTTTCAGCCATCATGCCGCCCGCGCTCACGCTGTGCGTCAATGTTGGCGTGGTGGTAGTTATCTGGGCAGGCGGCTTGGAATCCGTGCGCGGCAAGCTTTCGGTCGGGCAGATCGTCGCGTTTACGAACTACCTGCTGACGACGATGACGCCGCTGATCATGATGACGCTGCTGTCCAGTGTCTGGGCCAGTGGCATTGCCTCCGCAAAACGCGTCGATGAAGTGTTGAGCGCCGAGCCGGAGATCAAGGATGCACCGCACGCTGAGCAGCTTCACCTGAGCCGCGCGCCGCGCATCAGCTTCGAACACGTGACGTTCTCTTATTCGGGTCGCAGCACGGATGCCGTCTTGCAGGACGTGAGCTTCGTGGCAGAGGCCGGACAAACTCTGGCCATTCTGGGTGCAACGGGCGCTGGCAAGTCGACCGTAGTGAAGCTGATCCCTCGCTTTTACGACGTGACCGAGGGCCAGGTTACGCTCGACGGCGTGGACGTTCGCAGCGTGACGCAGGATTCGCTGCTCGCGCAGATCGCGGTCGTGCCGCAAGAAACGGTGCTCTTCTCCGGCACCCTACGGGACAACATTCGCTATGGCGAACCTGACGCCAGCGAAGCGCAGGTCAGAGCCGCCGCTCGCGCGGCCTGCGCCGAGGATTTCATTCTAGAAACCGAGAACGGCTACGACAGCCGCGTCGAACAGCGCGGCGCCAACTTCTCGGGTGGCCAAAAGCAACGCATCGCCTTGGCTCGCGCGCTGTTACTACGGCCCAAAGTCCTGATCCTAGATGACAGCACGAGTGCGGTGGATGTCGAGACCGAGACTCACATTCAGCGCGCGCTGAGCGAGCTCGGCAGTGCACAAACGCGCGTCATCGTGGCGCAACGCATCAGCACGGTGCTCAGCGCGGACAAGATCCTGGTGCTGGATGAGGGGCGCATCGTTGCACAGGGCAGCCACGCGCAGTTGTTGGCAACCAGCGCCATTTACCAAGAAATTTACCACTCACAGCTGGGCCACGCCGGGCTACCTGTTGGCTCGGCGGACGCCGCGCAGGTGAGCCCGTGAACGTAAGGCCTGAACCCCCGGGCATGCGCGGCGCACCCGCAGGCAGCGCAGGCTCGCCTGCACAGCGCGGCATGCACATCGGCAAGATTGAAGCGGCGCAAAACCCGCGCGGCGCGTTGGCCCGGCTCGCGCCCTACCTGAGGCCATTCAAACTGGGCGTTGCGTGCGTGCTCGTGCTGGTGGTGCTGTACACCTGCCTGGGCTTGGTTGGTCCGTACTTGATGGGCGTAGCCATCGATCGCTTATTGCGCACGCACGGCACCGAAGGCCTGGCCCGAATCAGCGTCGTGATGCTCGCTGTGTACGTGCTGTACAACGCGCTGCAAGCGATATCTGGGCGCCTGATGGCGAACATCTCACAGCAGGCTTTGGCCCAGTTGCGCGCGGATTTGTTCACGCGCGTGCAGCGCCTGCCCGTCGCGTTTTTCGATCGGAACCCCGCGGGCGATTTGATGAGTCGTTTGACCAACGACATCGACGCCGTAAATTTGGCCATTTCCCAGAACGTGACCACGCTGGTCGCGAGCCTACTGTCCATGGTCGGCATCGTGATCGCGATGTTCGTGCTCAACCATTGGCTCGCGCTCGCTTCGCTGATCGTGGTTCCGATCATGTTCTGGTTCACGCGCTTCGTGGCCAGCTACACGCGCAAGGGCTTCCGTGATCTGCAACGTGAACTCGGGCAATTGAACGGCGTGATGGAAGAGGCCATCAGCGGCCAGCGCACGTCCCATGCGTTCCGTCGCAAGCAAGCCTCAATTGAGGCATTCCGACTGCGGAATCAGCAGGTATTCAGTACTGGCGTATACGCCAACAGCTACGCGCTGTTACTCATGCCGATCACCTCCGTGCTCGGCAATCTGTTCGTGATCGTGCTGGCGGGGCTAGGCGGCTGGCTTTCGCTCTCCGGCTTGGTGAGCGTCGGCGTCATCGCCACGTTCATCAATTATGGGCAGAGCTTCGTGGGGCCGCTCCGCCAATTAGCTAATTTGTACAATTCGATCCAGGCGGCGCTCGCTGGCGCCGAACGCATCTTCGCGATCGTCGATCTTGAGCCCGAGCTGGACACGCCGGCCGAGCTGCACACGTTGGCGCAAATCCGCGGCGCGGTGCGCTTCGAGCACGTTCGCTTCGGCTACCTGCCCAACGTACCGGTCGCGCGAGATCTCTCCTTCGATGCTAAGCCCGGGCAGTTGATCGCTTTGGTGGGCCCCACCGGCGCCGGGAAGACCACCATCATCAACTTGCTGACTCGCTTCTATGAAATCAACGGCGGCACCATTGAGATCGATGGCACCGATATTCGCTCGCTCAAAAAGGACGAATTGAGGCAGAACCTTGGGCTGGTACTACAGGATGTTTTTCTGTTCTCTGGCTCCGTGCTGGACAACATTCGCTACGGCCGCCAAAGCGCGACGGACGCGGAGGTGATGCAGGCGGCGAAGCTGGCCGAGGCGGACCCGTTCATTCGGCTGCTGCCGCAAGGCTACGAAACGCAGCTTTCCGAGCGCGCGTCGAACCTGAGCCAAGGCCAACGGCAACTGCTGGCGATCGCGCGGGCCATCTTGGCCGATCCCGCGATCCTGATTTTGGACGAAGCGACAAGCAGCGTAGATACGCGCACCGAGGTTCGCATTCAACGCGCGCTCCTGAACTTGATGCGCGGCCGCACCAGCTTCGTGATCGCGCACCGCCTGAGCACCATCGCCGATGCAGATCAGATCCTCGTGATAGAGCATGGCGCGATCGCCGAGCGCGGCAAACACGCCGAGCTGTTGGCGCAGCACGGCGTGTACCACCGCCTGTACACGAGTCAGTTCAAGGGCGAAGCAATTTGAGCGCGACCATCGCCCGAGTTCGTGGCCCCTTAGAACTTGCCGGTCACGAACCCGCCGTAACCGTCTCTGCCAATGGTGCTGGGAGCGAAATGCAGGCTGCCCACGAAATCCCGCGCCACTACCTTGGAGGGCGATGCCAAGCCCACAGTCAGCATGACCGCGCCGCCTAGCTGCATCATCCCGTCCAAAATCAGAAACGTGCGGGTGACGTCATCTTCACCGGAGCTCACGCACACGCTGCCCGAATTGAAGCTACTTGACGTGCAATCCTGAGAGCTGTGTCGCGAAGCCAGCGTGAGCCAGGGGCCAAACACCGGCAAAATCAGCCAGCCCGACGAGTTTGGGAAGTTACCCCCGCCAGCCCCCGCCAAACCCAAACCGTACGGGACCGCGAGCACGATGGTGCCAGCAATGATCAGGCCGCGGCGCGGCTTCTCTTCCAAGTGATAGCCGGGTGCAATCGGTCCGCCATTGTACGGAATGGTCTCGGGCATGCGGAGCTTCGGCGGATACTCACCGTACGCGGGGTATCCGTAGCCGGGCGGCGGATATCCGGGCGCGGGTGCATATGCACCTGGCGGCGCGGGCGGTGGCGCCGCAAGCGGTGCCGCGGGTTGCGGAGATGCGGGTTGCGCCGTGGCAGGTTGAGTCGCGGCGGGCGGAGCCGACGCGGGAGTTTGCGCTGAAGCGGTGCCCACCACACCAGCGACGAGACAAAAGGCCGACACAAAATGCGCTGAGCGCCACACAAGAAAGTCCCTCATGCCTTCGTTGTAGCCCAGCTCGCGCGAGCTCTCAAACCCAGAAGAGAGTGGTAGCTTTGCCTACCCATGACCCAAGCCGCCGAAGCCGCCATCGCGCCCGCCGGGCAGCCACTGCAAATGCTCTTCGAGCGCCATGTCACAGCTCATTTCGAGCTGCCGGAGGTGCTGGCCACGAGCTATGGCGGAGCCTTCGGCCTGCCGGCGCAATGCGTGTTCGCGAATTTCGTCACCTCCCTGGATGGCGTCGTAGCGCTACCCGGCGATCTCGAATCCGGTCAGATCATCAGCGGGCGCAATCCAGCCGACCGCTTCGTGATGGGGTTGCTGCGCGCCTGCGCCGACGCAGTGTTGCTCGGGGCAGGCACCTTCCGCAAATCCGCTGGGCACCTTTGGCATGCCGAGCGCATTTACCCGGCGGCCGCTAGGCACTTTGCCGAGTTGAGGGAAGCGCTCGGATTGAAGCCCACGCCATTGCTGGTCTTGCTCAGCGCCTCGGGCGACATTGACGTGAGTCAGCCGGCGCTGGCCGACGCTTGGATCATCACGACCAAAAGAGGCGAAGGCGCGCTGCGTGGTCGCTTGCCAAGTAGCGCTCGGCTCACCGTGATCGACGCCGCGCGCATTCCTTGCTCAGACGTGCTGGCCACATTGCGAGCTGAAGGCTTTCAGCGCGTCCTCACGGAAGGCGGGCCAACGCTTTTCGCCGAGCTCGTGCGCGACCGCCTCGTCGACGAGTTGTTCGTTACTTCCTCACCTGCGCTGTTCGGTCGCTTCCCTCAGGATGAGCGCAAATCCCTCACCGATGGGCTTGATTTGAGCGGCGCCCAGCTGGATCTGCTGAGCGCGCGGCGCCACAGTTCGTACCTGTTCCTGCGCTACGCGCTGCAGCGTTGAGCTGGCGCTCATTCAAACAGCGCGCGCTTCAGCGTCGGTAACCAGGATGCATGACCGATGTCCATCGCTTGATTGTGCCCGCCGTCATCCCAATACGCCCAGCCGATATGGCGGCGTTCGGCCTCCATGCGCACGAGACGCAGCCAAGTTTCGCGCGACTGTGGGTCCGCGGTGTCGAGTGCTGCGAACTCACCCATGTAAACCGTCCGGTGTGCGCTCGCCATGTAGTCATCAACGACCTTGAAGTAGTCCAAAACGGCTTTGGGGCTACTCGGGTTGGTCGCCGTCGGTTGCGTATTGTAGGCATCGAACCACTGCTTGACCCAGCCCACGGCCTGCGCCTCCGCTCCGGGTTGTAACGGCGCTCGAGGTGGACCGGGAAACAGCACGCCCGTGGTTTGAAATTCGGGGGGCATCCAGGGCGCGCCCTGATGCGTAAACAGGATCGGTTGATACATGTGAAAGCTGGCCACAAGCTGCGGATCCACGGGCAAATCGAGCTGCTTTAGGTAGTCAGCGCCGGCCCAGAAGTAGCTATCGACAATCACCGTGCGTGTGGGGTTCGAAGCGCGCACAACCTGCAGAGCGCGCGCGTGAAGCTTGTTCAATAGTTCGGGCGTGAGCTTTTCGCACGGCTCGTTGGCGAGCTCGAACGCGACGCTCGCTGGGCGGTCCTTGTAGCGCGTCGCGATCTGCGACCACAGGCCGACAAAGCGCTCGGCGTTCGCTTCCGGCTCCTTCATCAGCTCAACATAGTGGTGCAGGTCCACGATCACGGCGAGGCCATGGCCAAGCGCTTGGTCAATGGCCCAGTCCACGCGTTGGAAGAACGTTTCATCGATCGCATATGGGGCACTTGCAGCCGCGTGGGCGCTGAAGCGTACGGGCAGGCGTACGTGGTCTAAGCCGGCGCTGTGCGCCATGGCGAAATGCGCCTCGCTGAGCCGCACGCCCCAGGCCCCTTCTCTCGGCGCATCCAGTGCGTTGCCCAGATTGATGCCGCGCGTAAAGGTTGGCATGAGGGCGCTGGATGGAAGCGC
Source organism: Pseudomonadota bacterium (assembly GCA_040005755.1). GTDB lineage: Bacteria > Myxococcota_A > Polyangia > Polyangiales > Polyangiaceae > PMG-095. The sequence goes on along the minus strand of JBDTYJ010000075.1, from coordinate 5,952 downwards.
GGCGGGGGTGACGGACGCGACGGGGGCTGGCGCTGACCCCGGCGCCGGAGCTTTTTGAACCGGCGGCTGTGACGGGCGACACGAAGACAACAAAGAAACGGCTAAGGCGACCCAACGAATGCGCATGCCGGGCAGCATAGGCCACGCTCAGATTCTAGTTCCAGCGCAATCTGCGGCTCAAACGGTCAGATAGCGCGCGACCAGATCGTCATTCAGCTCCGGCATTTCACCCTGCGCCACGGAGCGGCCGCGATCCATGATCACGAAGCGCTGGCCCACGCGGCGGGCGAAGGTGAGCTTTTGCTCTACGAGCAGGATCGTGATTTTTTCCTTCTGGTTCAGCTCGAGCAGGATGTCGCCGATTTCACTGACGATGTTCGGTTGAATGCCTTCGGTGGGTTCGTCCAAGATCAAAAGCTTTGGATGCAAGGTGAGCGCGCGCCCGATGGCGAGCTGCTGCTGCTGGCCGCCTGAAAGATCGCCCCCGCGGCGCATGAGCATGGACTTCAAAACTGGGAACAGCTTGAAGATGCGCTCGGGCACTTGCTTTTCACCCGTGACGCCGAGCCCCACGCGCAAGTTCTCCCCGACCGATAGCTGACCGAAAATCTCACGCCCCTGTGGGACGAAGCCAATGCCTTTGCGCGCGCGTAGCTCCGCCGGACGGGACGCCAGATCTTCACCGGCGAATTTGATTTTGCCGCTGCGCGAGCGAATGTTGCCCATAATGGTCTTCAGCAGCGTGGTTTTGCCGACGCCATTGCGACCCATGAGCACCGTGCAACTGCCTTCCGGCACGCGCAGGGCCATGTCCCAAAGCACGTGCGTTTCCCCGTAAAATTGATTCAGCCCTTCAATTTCTAGCATTGCGACCTCGGCTCATGAGCGCGGCTCGCCGAGGTAAACCTCGACCACTCGCGGATCGTTTTGCACTGAATCGATATCGCCCTCGGCTAGCACGCTGCCCTGATGAAGCACGGTGACCTTCTTGGCAATGCTGCGCACGAACTCCATATCGTGCTCGACCACGACGACCGTGCGTTCACCAGCGAGCGACTTCAAGAGCTCAGCAGTGCGCTCGGACTCTTGGTGCGTCATGCCCGCGATGGGCTCATCCACCAGCAGCACTTTCGGGTTTTGCGCGAGCAGCATGCCGATTTCCAGCCACTGCTTTTGACCATGAGCAAGCTGCCCGGCGCGCACGCCCGCGTGCTCGTGTAACCCTACCTGCTCCAAAATTTCCTCAATGTTGCGCTTCTGGTCGGCAGTGAGGCGAGCGAACAGACTGGCCCACACGCTCTTCTTCCCTTGCAGCGCGAGCTCCAAGTTCTCATACACCGTATGCCCGGCAAACACCGTGGGGCGCTGGAATTTGCGACAAATGCCCAGTTCCGCGATCTCGTACTCGGACATTTGGGTGAGGTCGCGCGCGTCGTGCGTGAGGAAGACGGTGCCCGTGTCCGGCTTGGTCTTGCCGGTGATCACGTCCATGAGGGTGGTTTTGCCGGCGCCGTTCGGGCCGATCAGGCAGCGCAGCTCGCCCTTGTCCAGGATCAGGGTCAGCTCGTTGAGCGCTTTGAAGCCGTCGAAGCTGACGCTAACGTTATCCACGCAGAGTACGGCGGGGCGGCCGGCAATCACGACCTCCCGGCGTAACGGATCCACTAAGCGCGGGCGAATGGACCAGCGCTTGGGCTTCTCGAGTGCTTGGTCAGGCGAGCGCGCGGTTTCGACTGGTGAATCAAGCGGCGATTCTTCCGGCAGCGGGACGCTCTCGGCGGCCCGGGAAGCTTGCTTCGACGGGTCTTCGTTGGACGGCTCTTCGTTGGACACTGAACTGCTCAAGGCGGAAGAGTTGGACATTAGCTTTTCCGCTTCAGACGGCCGAGCGCGCCGGCCACTCCGTCGGGGAAGAACAACGTAACGGCGATGAACAAGCCGCCAAGGACGTACAGCCACGCGTTGGGCATGGCTGCAGTGAAGAAGCTGCGCATGCCGTTGACCAGGAATGCGCCTAAAATCGCGCCGAACAGCGTGGCGCGGCCACCCACGGCCACCCAGATGCCCATCTCGATTGAATTGGCGGGCTGCATTTCGCCCGGGTTGATGATTCCCACCTGCGGCACGTACAAGGCGCCCGCGAGCCCGCATAGCACCGCGCTCAGCGTCCACGCGAACAATTTGTAGTTCGTTGGATTGAAGCCGACGAACATCGCGCGGCTTTCGGCGTCACGGATGGCGCGCAGCACGCGCCCCGCCTTGGAGGTCACGATGTAACGACAGAGCAGGTACGTGAACAGCAGCGCCGCCGCCGAAATCAGGTACAGCGCGACCTTCACCGATGGGTTGTGCAGATCGTACCCGTACAAGGACTTGAAATCGGTCAGGCCGTTGTTGCCGCCGAAGCCGGTCTCGTTCCGGAAAAACAGCAGCATCAGCGCGTACGTGAGCGCTTGCGTGATGATCGAGAAGTACACGCCGCGGATGCGCGACCGAAAAGCAAAGTAGCCGAACGCAAACGCAAGCACTCCGGGTACCACCAAAGCAGCCGTCAGGGCGATGCTCAGGTTGTTGAACCCGCGCCAAAACCAGGGCAATTCATGCCAATCGAGAAAAACCATGAAGTCAGGCAGGGCGCTCTTGTACACGCCTTGAGCGCCAATCGAGAGCATGAGGTACATGCCCATGGCGTAGCCGCCGAGCGCGAAGAACACGCCGTGGCCCAAGCTCAAAATGCCGGTGAAGCCCCAGATCAAGTCGATTGCCAGGGCGACGATGCCGTAACAGAGGAATTTGCCCAAGAGCACGATTAAGTAGTCGGGCAAATGCAGCGGCGAGCTCGCGGGCAGCGCCACGCTGAGCGCTGGCACGATCACTGCCATCAGCACTACGGCAGCAGCTACACCAGCCCAGCCCCTTTTCGTGTGCAGGGCTTTGAGGCCCACCGCTGGTTCAGCGATCACATGCCCTCCGCGGCGCGGCCCTTGAGCGCGAAGATGCCTTGCGGGCGGCGTTGAATGAAAACGATGATGAAGCCCAAGATGAAGATCTTTCCGAGCACTGCGCCGGCAACGGGCTCCAGGTACTTGTTCACCAGGCCCAAGCCCAAACCCCCAAGGATGGTGCCAGCGAGCTTACCCACGCCGCCGAGCACAACCACCATGAAGGAGTCGACAATGTAGCCCTGGCCGAGCTCCGGCCCCACGTTACCGAGTTGTGAAAGGGCGACCCCGCCGAGCCCTGCGACGCCCGATCCTATGCCGAACGTCCACATGTCCACGCGGCGCGTCGAGATGCCCATGGCAGACGCCATCTCACGGTTTTGGGTAACGGCGCGCACCTCCAAGCCGAGGCGCGTCTTCTGCATCAAGAGCCAGACGAACAGCATCACCACTACGCTGAAGGCGATCACAGCCAAGCGGCTGTACGTGAGCACCACTTCGGGCAAAATCTCCACGCCGCCGGAAAGCCAGGACGGGTTCGCGACGGTCACGTTCTGCGCACCGAAGATCAAACGCACCGTCTGGATCAGGAGCAAGGAAATGCCCCAGGTGGCCAAGAGCGTTTCCAAGGGGCGCCCGTACAAGTGACGGATCACCGTGCGCTCCATCAACACACCGACTGCGCCGCTGACCATGAACGCCATTGGCACGGCGACCGCGATGTACCAGTCCAAGTGGGAGGTCAAATGAGCGATGAAAAAATTCTGAACGACGAACGACGTGTACGCGCCAATCATCATCATTTCACCATGCGCCATGTTGATCACGCGCATCAGACCAAAGGTGATAGCCAAGCCGAGAGCGCATAAAATGAGCACGCTGCCCAAGCTCAACCCGTAGAACGTATTGCCCACGGAGTTGATCAAAAACTGCCGCGTCTCGATGGCCGACAGCGCCGCGGTAGCGGCAGCGCGCACGGGTGCATCCGGCTCAACCCACTTCCCGTCGTCGCCCTTCGTGAGCAAGTGCTCGACGTCGCTCTTGAATGTCGCGTCCGAAGCCGCGCGAATGGCCTCCAGAGCCCGAATGCGATCTTCAGGCTTATCGCTTGCCATGTCGGCTGGAGCGAGAGCCAAGCCGAGCGCGATTTTCACGTCCGCATCTGGCTCCTTGGCCCGTATTTTGCGCAAGATCGGCACGATTTCGTCGCTCGGGCGGCCAAGTGATTTTGCGGCAGCAAGCCGCTGGCTGACGGACGGGGACGACAGGCTGAGGGAAGCGAGCGCCGGGCTGAGAGCGCGCCGCACCTGATTGTCACTCGCCGGTGCTTCTAGCTTGCCTTGCGCGTTTGCCGGCGCGCCGGTGAGCGCGTCTTTCAGCGGCCCGCCCTCGCTCTCGATCCATAAATGTTTGGCTTCGTCGAAGCGCAGCTTGCCATCTTCCAGGGCGTGCAGCGCGGGCAGTGCGCGCGCGTCCCCGGCGTTGGCGGCCTTGATGATGGCGGCGGACACGCTGCTGGCGTCCGTGCTGGCGAGCCCGGCTAGGTCTTCGCTCAGCTGGTCAGCTCGCGCGCTTCCCATGAAGCTCAGCGCGGCAGCGCACAGCGTGACCACAGAAACGGCGAACTTGAGAAATCGTGTCATGATCTCCATCAACGCGCAGAAACGGCCTAAAAATTCCGCTCAGCGGCGGGGCCGCCGAGCGGAGCAAATCGAAGAGCAGGTGTGCCGCCGCCGTGTTGCGCGCGGCACACCCCGGAGCCGCCCTCACATGCTAGCGGGCTTGTACTTACCCTCAGTGCAATTGCCGCACACCCAGGGGAAGGTCCAATCAGCCACCTTCTTCGCGCTGTCCGGTACGAACGGGCTCCAAGGAGCAGCCACGACCGGCCCGTCCGTCTTCCACACTACCTTGAACTGACCGTCCGCCTGCACCTCGCCGATGAACACAGGCTTGTGCAAGTGATGATTCTTGTAGTCCATCTGGATGTCGAAGCCGTCCGGCGCTTTCACGATCTGCCCGGCAACTGCTTGGCGTACGGCGTCGACATCCGTAGTGCCAGCTTGCTCGACCGCTTGCGCCCACATCGTGATGCCGAGGTAGGTGGCCTCCATCGGATCATTGGTGACGCGCTTGTCGCCGTCTTGCAGGTTCTTGTCTTTGACGTACGCCTTCCATTGCGCAATGAAGGCCTTATTCACCGGGTTTTCGATGGATTCGAAGTAGTTCCACGCGGCCAGGTAGCCAACGAGCGGCTTGGTGTCGATACCGCGCAACTCTTCCTCACCGACGGAGAATGCGACGACCGGCACGTCAGAGGCCTTCAGGCCCTGATTCGCGAACTCTTTGTACAGCGGCACGTTCGAGTCACCGTTGATGGTGGAGACCACGGCGGTGTGTTTACCAGCGGCGAACTTCTTGATGTCGCTGACGATGGTTTGGTAGTCGCTGTGTCCGAAGGGCGTGTACTTCTCCATGATGTCCGCCTCGGCAACGCCCTTGGACTTCAAGAAGTAGCGCAAGATCTTGTTCGTCGTGCGCGGGTACACGTAGTCCGTGCCCAAGAGCACCCAGCGCTTGGCGCCGCCACCCTTGTCACTCATCAAGTATTCGACGGCCGGGATCGCCTGCTGGTTCGGCGCCGCGCCGGTGTAAAACACGTTGTACGACGACTCTTCACCTTCGTACTGAACGGGATAGAACAGAAGACCGTTCAGCTCTTCGAACACGGGCAAAACGGATTTCCTGGACACCGAGGTCCAGCAACCAAAGGTGACGGCAACCTTGTCTTTTTGCAGCAGCTCACGGGCCTTTTCTGCAAATAGCGGCCAATTGGAGGCCGGATCCACCACCACTGGCTCGAGCTGGCGACCGAGCACGCCGCCCTTCTTGTTGATGGCCTCAATGGTCATCAAGGCGACGTCCTTCAAAGACGTTTCGCTGATCGCCATGGTACCGGAAAGGGAGTGCAGGATACCGATCTTGATCGGCGACGTGTCCTTGCCCTTGG
>JBDTYJ010000074.1:0-18394 GCA_040005755.1 Pseudomonadota bacterium | reverse complement strand
AAATCGCCGACCCAACGCCTAGCTATCCCGAGTTACACTCGGGCTGTGACGAGCAAACCGGACGACACGCAAATCCCGAGTCAACAGGTTGCCGGCGCGCAGCCCCCACCCGAACAACACCCAGCCGATGTCGTCAAGCGGCACGAAGCGGCAGCAGGCTTCTACTCGATTTACGAGACCGTAAAGCTTGGCGCGCGGGAAATGGGTGTAGCGCGTAGCTTTCGCACGTTGCTCAAGATCAACCAGACCGACGGCTTCGACTGCCCGAGCTGCGCATGGCCCGATCCAGACACCGAGCGCAAGACGGCGGAGTTCTGCGAGAACGGCGCGAAGGCCGTGGCGAGTGAGGCCACACGCAAGCGCATCACGCCGCAGTTTTTCGCAGAGCACAGCATCCCTGATTTACTGAAGCAGAGCGACGCTTGGCTGGAGCGCCAAGGCCGCTTAACACAGCCGGTGTGGCGGCGCCCGGGCACAGACCGCTATGAGCCCATCGCTTGGCAGGCGGCTTTCGACCTTGTTGCCGAGCAGCTGAACAGCCTGGCTTCCGCGGACGAGGCCTCGTTCTACACATCAGGCCGCGCCAGCAATGAAGCGGCGTTTTTATACGGTTTACTGGCGCGTCAGTTTGGCACGAACAACCTGCCGGATTGCTCCAACTTGTGTCATGAGTCGAGCGGCCTCGGCCTCACGGAATCGATCGGCATCGGCAAAGCGACGATCAAGCTCGAGGATTTTCAGCACGCCGATGCCATTTTCGTGATTGGGCAGAACCCGGGCACCTGTCACCCGCGCATGCTCACCGACCTGCAGAAAGCCGTGCGCAACGGCTGCAAAATCGTGAGTGTGAATCCGCTACCCGAAACGGGCATGATTCGCTTCAAGAACCCACAAGAGCCGCTCTCGCTGCTGGGTCCGGGCACGCCCATCGCGTGTTTGTTTTTGCCGGTACGCATCAACGGGGACGTCGCCTTGCTCAAGGGCATCATGAAAGAGATGCTCGAAGAAGACGTGCGTGGGGGCGGGCGCGTGCTGGCGCACGATTTCATCCACCAGCAAACGCAGGGGTTCCCCGAGCTGCGCGCGGACTTGGAGGCGGCGAGCTGGGACGACATCACGCGCAGCAGCGGCGTTTCACGCGAACAAATTCAAGCGGCCGCTAAAATCGCCAGTGAGTCCGAGCGCACGATTTTCTGTTGGGCGATGGGCATCACGCAACACGCAAATGGCGTCGCAAACGTACAAATGATCGCAAACCTAGCCTTGCTGCGCGCGCAGATCGCGCGCCGCGGCGCGGGCCTGTGCCCAGTGCGCGGGCACAGCAATGTGCAGGGCGATCGCAGCGTCGGCATCTGGGAAAAGATGAGCGACGAGTTCCTGGATGCTCTCGGTAAGGAGTTTGCGTTTACGCCGCCCAAGGAGCACGGCCTGGATTCAGTCGCTACGATTGTCGGCATGCACACCGGCCAGGTGAAGGTGTTCATCGGTTTGGGTGGTAACTTCCTCAGCGCAACGCCGGACACGAACTTCACGGCCGCTGCGATGCAACGCTGCCGGCTCACCGTGCAAATCTCCACCAAGCTGAACCGCGGGCACCTCATCACGGGGGAGCAAGCGCTCATCCTTCCCTGCCTCGGGCGCACTGAGTATGACGAGCAGCAGTCCGGGAAACAATTCGTGACGGTGGAAGACACGATGGGCGTCGTGCATCAATCGCACGGCGTGTTGCCGCCGGCCTCCGAGCACTTGAAGAGTGAGCCGGCAATCGTTGCGGGCATCGCGGAGGCCACGCTAGGCACGCGCGCGACCACGAATTGGCAGGCGCTCATCGCCGACTACGACCGCATTCGCGAGCACATCGAGCATGTGGTGCCGGGCTTCACGCAGTACAATCAGCGCGTGCGCGAACCGGGCGGCTTTTACCTGCCCAACGGCCCACGCGACGGCAAATTCACCACAAAATCCGGGCGTGCGCAGTTCACAGTGCATGCCATTCCCGAGCATGATTTGCACGCTGGCGAGCTGCTGCTGACCACGATTCGCAGTCACGACCAATTCAACACCACCATTTACGGTGAGAATGATCGCTACCGCGGGATCGAGAACGGTCGGCGGGTGGTGTTCTTGAACGCCGAGGATATTAGCGCGCGTCGGCTCACGGCCGGCAGCTTCGTGGACTTGGTCAGCCGCTTTGGGCGCCAGCTCAGGCGCGCCGAGCGCTTCCGGGTCGTGCCCTACGAGATCCCGCGTGGGTGCGCGGCAGCGTACTACCCCGAAACCAACGTATTGGTTCCGGTCGACAGCGTCGCCGAGGGCAGTCATCAGCCGGCGTCAAAGTCCGTGGTGATCGGCTTGGAACCTTCGGCATGAGCGTTCCGGTCCTGAACGTCGAAACGTTGCGCTCCGAGCCCGGGCGGCGCTTGGCACCGCGCTCGGACGAGCTCAGCGTAGAAGAGCCACTGGAGATCCGCATCGCGGGCGAGGCCCTCGCTATCACGCTGCGTACCCCGGGGCATGATCACGAGCTCGTGGCTGGTTTTTTGCTCGCAGAAGGCCTAATTCGCTCGCGCGCGGATTTGGGCACGTTGGTTCACTGTGGGAACCTGGGCGCGCAAGGCTATGGCAACGTGATCGATGTTTCTGCGGCGCCGGGCACGGTGCTGGACATCGAAGGGCTGGGGCACACCCGGCGCGGAACACTCACGACCGCCGCCTGCGGCCTGTGCGGCCGCACGTTGATCAGTGATTTACTCTCGCGCTTGGCGCCGGTGCCACCGTGCCAGCCGTTCGAACGCGCGTTCATTGCTGAATCCGTCTCAGCATTGGCCGAGCACCAGCCGACGTTCGCGCGCACGGGGGGGCTGCATGCAGCCGGAATTGCCCGCCCCCGCTCCGGCTTCCTCGTGGTGCGTGAAGATGTGGGCCGACACAACGCGGTCGACAAGGCCGTCGGCCGCTTACTCTTGGACGAGCTCGTGCCTGCACCAGGCGCGCTGCTCGTGGTGAGCGGCCGCGTCAGCTTCGAGCTCGTGCAAAAGGCGATCGCGGCAGGCCTCGCCGGGGTCGTGGGCGTATCGGCACCGAGCTCACTCGCCGTTTCTACCGCCGCGCGCTTCGGCTTGCTTTTGTGCGGGTTCGCCCGCGCAGAAGGCTTCAATGTCTATGCGGGCGCGGAGCGTTTGGCGGCCGACGCGTAGCTACGCGTGCGAGCACGGCTCGCCCTCGCCGAACGCGCCGCCGGTTGCAACGCGGCGCAGGGCGCGCTCACTGCGGCGGCGCCACGAACTGCAGCGTTAGCCGGCTGGTTTGCTCGAGCGCGGGGCGAACCGCCGTGACTTTAGCCTCGAGCAGGAACGTTCCCTCGGCCTTCCGGTCACGCAAGGTGAGAAAGATCCCGGGCAAACCCACGCTCGAGGTGACGCGCACCACGCGACAATACGCGCTGGTCGCGGAATCCGACCGCCACGATCGTGGCGAGGGTTCGAGCGGAACGATAGGCGTTTTGCGGATGGCTTTTGGCGGCGGCTCCTGCTCCACAAAGGACAGCTCCAAGCCTTCCGGGACGGCGATGTCGATGCGCACCTCTTCGGCGGTGTCCGCACCCGCGTTTTGCAGCAACAAGCCGACACGAGCCGTCACGCTCTTGTGCACTTGGTGCTCGTAAACGGCGACTCGGTACGCAAGCTCCGGTGAAAGCGCTTCGTCATCCGCCTTGGGCCGGGCGTACGCCGTACCGAGGGGCGGCACCACTTGTACCACCTGCTCGGTCTTGCCGTTGGTGAACGTGAGCACGAGCTTCGCGCCGGGTAGCTCTGACCGCCGGCTCACTGCTTCGCCCGAAACGGACAGCCGCTCCCCAAAAAGGCCCGCGCGATACTCCGATTGCTCAGCATTGGGCAAGGCTAACACACGCCCGTAGCCGAGCGCACATTGCCGGTGGGACCGCTCGAAATTGGGAATTCACGGGGGAGATGGCTAGCGCGAAACACGGGGCAGCGGTTCGTGGGGTTCGCCACGCTGAATCGAGATTCGAGCCCGCTACTTGCCGCCGCGCGAAAGAAGCGCGGGGCGCACGCCTGACGCGTAACGCGGTGGCCCGGCTTTGGCAGGTGTGCTGACCACGGCGACGCTGCTCACGGCGACGCTGCCCACGGCGACGGCGGGCTCGGTTTTGATGCGGGTGACCGACTCCAGCTCCACCCCGTACAGTGGGGCAAGGGCTTCGGTTTCCGAGGAGTCAGGCCATAGGTCGTCGTCCTCGTTGAACCACGGGCTGGCCGTGGCTGGCCTCTCGACGCTGAGCGCAGACCTGCGGTCTTCAACCCAAGCACGCACTGCCAGCGCAGCCGTAACGAGCGTCGGCACAGCCACGCTAAGAGTCCCGAAACGCTGCGTCAACCAACCGCCGAGCGTTGCGCAGCTAGCGAACGCCGCCAACGCGCCGCATGCTGACACCAAGCGTGAACGTTGGCTGGCCCGCGCATCGCGAGCACCGACTAACCGGTCCAGCAAGTCCACAATCACTTGCGCGAGGTTGCCCGTCATCACCGTGGTCGGGCACGAACCGCTGAGCGATACCCGGATCAGTGCAGTCTGAAAACCCATGGCCGTGACCGCGCACGCGCCGCTGAACCACAAGGGCAAGTGACGATGGTGCAGCAGGTGGGCCACGGCATCGCACGCGCTGAACAAAGCCAACGAAGCGGCGAGCAACGCGAGCAAGCCCGTGAGCTCCGGTTGCTTACGCCGACGCAGGAAGCGCGCGACGAGTGAAGTGAGCGCGATCGACAAGATAAAAACCGGGAACATCCACAAGCGCGCGACGTGCGCCGCCCATTGCCCAGAAGAGATCGCGATCGCGTCCCCCACGAGCTCCCCCGTGATGTGGGCCGGAAAAAAGCCCAGCAACGCCACGAACCCCGCGGCGTCTACATAGCCGCCAACGCCACTCAGCAGCACCGTATACAGCAGCAGAGTGCCGCCGCGCTCGGGCGCGCTCGGAGGGACCGCGTGCATCGACGTAGTGCGCGTCTGTGTAACGCCGCGTGAAGCAGTTACTGCGCACGGCTGCGGCGGATCACCCGCGCAAGCCGTTTCAGCGTCCGACCCTGTGCCAATTTTGCGAAGTGGTTTCACGCCCGCCTGGTTGCGTTATGCCCCCCATCCCGTTGCGAACATGTTGCTACCACATGGCGTGAGGCGTGTCGTGCAACGGATTAGCGACGCTCGAAATGCCTACTCGGCGCAATTCGCCATGGCGAGTTTCGTCATACGCACTCTGGGCTACGCGACGGCCTGCGCTCGCCACGCCCGCTTACCCCCCACAAAAAAAATCAAGTCGCAATTGGGATCGCAACATCGATCTGTGATGCCGAAGCGTGTGGCCGACGGCCGCCTGTTCATGCGCGCCGCGCGTGTCATCTGCACGCAGCACGGCGCGCCCGGCCCTTTGAGAAATCAGCCCAGAGCGTCCAGAACTGCGCAACGCTGGAGCCGCCCCGGCGCAAAGTGCTATGGCGCGCCATGCGAAAGAAGCGCTGGCCTTGGGTCGTTCTCGCGGTGTTCCTCGTGCTGTTCCTCGTCAAGCGTCCGCTGCTCGACACCCACGCCGCCCCGACCGGTGAGTTCGTCATCGACTTGGCCGCGTTGCACCAGGTAGCCACCGCCAAAGGCGGCTTACCGGAACAGATCGAAGTCGAGAAGATCGGCGACTTCGCCTTCCCGCAGACCTTGGTGGTGGCCGGAAGCGGCTTCCACATGCACCCGATGATCTTGCAGGTTCACCGCGTGCTGTGGCCGGGGCGCTCACTCGTCATCGACACCGCAATGGCGCCCGAAGCAGCCGCGCAAATGCCAGGCAGTCACGCGGACGCTGCGGCTTATGGCCGGCTACAGGCAGCGCTATCTCGCGCGAACCTGATCGTCGTCACCCACGAGCATGAAGATCATGTCGGCGGTCTAGCCAAAGCCCCCAATTTTCCCGCGCTCGCAGACAAGATCCTGCTCACCCAGGAGCAGCTCTCTTCGCCCAAACTCAAACGCGAGGATTTCGCGGCGGGCGCACTCGAGAGCCTGAAGCCGCTGAGCTACAGCGGGCTGTATGCGATCGCGCCTGGCGTTGTGCTTCAGAAAGCTCCCGGGCACTCGCCGGGTAGCCAGCTCATCTACGTTGAGCTCGCGAACGGCGCGCGCTACCTGTTCGTGGGCGATATCGCTTGGACTGCCGAAAACATCGAACAGCAGATCGGCCGGCCCGGCCTGGCCACGCTGCTCATGAAGGAAGACCGCGGCCTAGTGGCTGCGCAGTTACGCGCCCTGAAGGGATTGCCCAAGGACGTTCACGTCGTGATCGCGCACGACCCCGTCACGTTCGAGCGAGACGTGAAGGCTGGGCTGTTTCATCAAGGGTTTACCGGGCTCTGAGCGTGGCGCGCGGCCGTCGCCCAGGGGGCGGGTCATGCTGACGGTCCCCAGGGCGGTTCGCCGCCGGCCCGCAAGCGCGTTGCCGGCAAAAAAATCGCGCGACCAGCGGCTACTCGCCCGACGGAAAAGGCTGTGCTATCAACGAGCTGGTCGCTGTAACTGACGCTTGAAGGTGGATCACCACCGGGGAGCAGCGATGCCACCCGTCGCGCGTCTGGGCCTCAAGTTCTTGTGGAGGCTGTGATGACTGCGAAGTTGCTCGAAGGTTTGCCGGTTGCTGAGCGAGTGATGATGGACGTGGCGGGCCGCGCCGCCGGTCTGCGTGAGGCGCGCATGGTCGCTGGCCTCGCCACGGTGTTGGTCGGTGATGACCCGGCCAGCGTTGGTTACGTGCGCAAGAAGCACGAGGCGTGCGCCGCCGTCGGCGTGCGTTCGGAGAACATTCGGCTCAGCGCCAGCGCCACGCAGGCGGAGCTGCATGAAACCATCCACCGCCTGAACGACGACCCGTCGATTCACGGCTTCCTCCTTCAGCATCCCCTGCCCTCGGCCCTGGATTTTGATCGCGCACTCTTGGAGATGGACCCGCGCAAAGACGCGGACGGCCTGCACCCGTACAACGTCGGGCGCCTCGCCTGCGGTTTACCCGGCCCAATTCCGGCAACGCCCGGCGCGGTGCGCGCGATCCTGCTTCACTACGGCATCCCCACCGCGGGTCGTCACGTCGTAATCATCGGGCGCGGCCCAACGCTCGGTCGGCCGCTTTCCCTGCTGCTGAGCGGCCACGGCATCGGCGCAGACGCAGCCGTCACGGTGGTTCACTCTGCTGTTTCCGACATCAAGACGCACACCCTTCGCGCAGACATCCTCGTCTCCGGCGTCGGCCAACCTGGCCTAGTCACGCCCGACATGGTTCGCGAAGGCGCCGTAGTCGTCAGCGCCGGCATCACCTGGCAAGGCAAACGCCTCCTGCCCGACGTCCTCGAATCCGTCGCCGAAAAAGCCTCCTGGATCACCCCACGCCTAGGCGGCGTCGGCGTGATGACCGTCGCCATGCTGCTCCAAAACACCGTACAAGCGGCAGAGCGCGAGCTTTCGAAGCGCTGAGCGGGGCGGCAGAGCAGTTGCGCGAGGTGCGCGGGGGGGCACGCCGAGTCTAGGCTTGGCAGCGGATTGCTTCAGCAGCGCGCGCTTGGCACAACAAAGCCGCGCGCGCTGCACGTTGAGTGAGCCGCATATCTGTTGTCGGCCCACACCCGCGCTGGGCGCCACCCCCGTGGCCAACCGGTGTGGTCAGCTTCGTCAAAGCGGTCGTCCCTCTGCGCTCCCTGTTCTATCCTGGGTTATAGATTGAAGACCATGAGCAAGGGGCCGCAGCGGATTTTGACCGATTCTCACTACGCTGGCGCGCGTTTCGAGGGCGAAAAGCTAGTCTGATCAGCGACAATTACTTTTGCAGAGTGCAAGAATAGTTGACGTCGATTATCGATTGACAGCAATAGACCAGCCCCAAGGGGGAATGGTTCCTGGTTTGGGCGGATCAACCCAGCCTTGAGCCATGAGACGGTGCTGGCCCGCTATCGGACGCTCTTTCGTCCAAGCATCCCGTGACCGTGCCGCAACGCGGCTGCGAGCTCCCCCGCCCGCTCACGCCGTGCAGGTCATCGTGCGTGCAGCCACGCGATCCAAACGCGCTCCTCGGGCGTAGTGGAATTCGGCACGGATTTCGAGGCGCTGCCGTGGGTGATGAGGGAGCGAGCGGATATGACGCCGCGAGCTAGGGATAGGGCCCAGCCTTTTTGATCCACGCTGGCGCTGCGCAGGTCGGCGGCGATATCGCGGGCGCCAGCGGCGTCCCAGAGTACGGCATTGGGCCCCGATGAGCCCGCGACGATGCGGCCGTCTTTGCTTTGGCCCAACGCGTAGACTTGGTCGGTCGCATTGAGGGGGGGCAGGTCTCGCATGCCGCCCGTTTTTGTCCATTGGAAGTCGCCGCTTCGGCGGATGTTGCTCAAGCGGGCTCCGATCGCGGCGCTTCCGTCGGGAGTCAGGCCGTGTGACGCAAGGAGGTACGTGGATTCGACATCCGCGCCGGACACCGTCTGCTGCATGTTGCCGCCGCTTTGCCAGAATGCGAAGCCTTGCAGGAGACCATGTTGCAAAGGACCGCCCGCGCGAACCTCACTGCCCACCAGAACATCGCCTTGGTCAGTGATCGCCGCGGGCAAAATTTGGACGGGTGAATTCACGTCGATCGCCGCCATTCCTGCGGCTTCGGTCCAGCGAAAGGTGATGGGGGGCTGAGAGCCGTTTTGGCAGACGCCTGCAATCACCGCACCATCCGCCGACATCACTTCGGGTCGGCAAACGGGCCAGATTCCCACGGTGCCGAGCCATTGAAAGCCAGCCTTGCGCCAACGGAACCCGGATTCTCCCGCGATACCGAGGATGCTGGAACCGTCACGACTCAACGAGATCGCTCGTCCCTCACCGGGCCATCCGACAAGGTCTTTTAGCCACGAAAAACCGTCGGCCTCCGTCCACAGAAAATCGGCCCAGGCGTCCGAACCACTCTGGACTTGGCCGAGCACGGTCTTGGCATCCGCGCTGTATCCAGTGATGTAGCCGCTGTCCGCGACGTTGGGCGGGCCGATCCGCGTGTAGCCCTGCGCTTCGCTCCACACGAAAAAGCCGCCGAGGTGGGTACTCCAGACGGGCTCACTGCCGCCAGGCCCCGCTTCCCCGAGCAGGTAGCTGCCGAGCACGCGGCTGCCATCAGCCGTCAAGTACGCAGGGGTAATCGAAGCGACGAAGCCTTGATGAGGATCACTGATCGAGCCAAGGTCCTTTAGACCCGTCTTTTCACGCCAGATGAAGGCCCGCGTCAGCTCACCTGAAGGCTTGTCTGAAAAACGCGGGAACACGTACGTGGAGCTGCCGACGATCACCGAGGCGTCGGCGCTCGCGCAGCAGTAGCTGGTCGACAAATTTCTTTCGTCGTCAGGCATCAGGCCTTCGGGGGTGGACGGGGGCGCCGGTGGCTCGAGCAGCAGGAAGCGGACTGCGTCGGCTGGCCCTTCACCCGCGCTGCCGCCAGAAGCCTCGCCGCCTGCGTCGTTCCCTTCACCGGCCCCGCCTATCGTGCTGCCGCCGCTTGCGACGCTACCAGCACTCCCGCCGAGTGGGTTGTCGTTGCTTCCGCCACTGCTCGTTGTGCTGCCGCCGCTCGCGCCGCCTGCGTTCCCTGCGCCGCTACCGCCCGCTCCTGCGAAATTCGATGTCCCAGCGGAACCGCCTGCGTTTTCGCCGTTCGTGCTGCGACCTGAGCAGGCAAGCGCCGTGGTCAGCAGCAGCAATCCAGCCATGTACGCTCTACGCTGCTCGACCGTTTGTTTCATGCCTCGCCCTTCATTCAAAGCTACGAACAACAAGTGTGAGCGTCCAGCGTCTTTCTGCGGCGTTGCGAGGTAATTGCCTAATAAATGCGCAGCAGACGCCGTCATTCGGCGGCGCAGGAATTATGTAGTGCGCTTGTGCAGACGCAGCCCACTCTCGAGCGGGCTCGTTCTGGCCCACGGTTCCAATCTCCCTCTCCGCATCTGCCCCGCCCTCTCCGCTCACACCGTTCGGCTGCTCCGCGGGAGGGGTAGCCGGTCAGGGCGGGGTGGTCGTTAGCCGTTGATCGTAGATGAGGGAAATATCTTGGTTTTGGTAGTCGAAGGACGGACCGAAGCCCACTTCGTCGTAGGCGCCAATGACGTGGGCGAAGCTCAGCGAGGGCGCGACGGTCACAGTCGTCGTAGAACGCAAAGGAGCCTCACGGGATCGTGATGCGCCCGGGTGCCATCATGGCGCCGTTCTGCGTGTGACACGAGTTGCAGTCACCATTGGATTGCGCCGTGAGCATCAGGCGCTCGCGCCCCTGGTACGTCACTTTGGCCTGGAACGGCGTCTTCACGCTCGTGGTGGCGGAGAAGTTGCCGACGCCGTTGGGCGTAAGCGTAAGCTGCTTGCCATCCGCGCCGATGATCACGATCGTTGCCCCGGCAGTACCCACCTTGCTGTTACAGCGGTCGGGTTCGTGCCCCGTTGCGTACACGGTGCCGGCGATGCTGAACCGCGGCGCCTCACCACCCATCGAGTGGCAGGAGATGCAGGCCAACCCGGGATTCATTGACGCAGAGCCCTGGTTACCGCCAGTCCAGCTGGTCTTGCTGGTGCAAGTCGGCATGGCATTCAGCGGGTCGTCAAGCATCATGCCGCCGCTGCCGCCGGCGCCGCCGCTGCCGCCGCTGGCGCCGCCGCCACCACTGCCGCCGCCACCAGTGGGACAGCTCGGCTTCGGATAGCCAGCGGAAATGAACGCTTGGAGGCCACTGACATCCGTCGCCGACACTCGAGCGCCGGGTGCGGGGGGCATCGGCAAGGTCGCGCTTTGCATGCGGGCAAGCGCAAGAACCGCGTTCGTTTTCGTCGGGTCCGTCTTGGACGGCGCGGTGAGGTTTGCGTAGGTCATGAGAGACGGCAAACCTGCCAGCGGCGAGGCGCCATGACAGGTACTGCACTGATTGCGAAGCATTGTCTGCACCTCGCTCGGTAGCGCATCCACCGCGCACGCCCCACCGCTCGAGGTGCCGCCAACGGCTGAGCCGCCGCCGAGGGCATTCATGCCGCCCGCCCCGGTGTCGCTGCTCGCGCCGCCGCTGCCTGCGAAGCCAGTGCCCGCGGAGCCGCCGCTCGCGGAGCTGCCGCCCGCGTTGCCACCCGCTGGTGTGGTTCCGCTCGTGCCGCTGCTGCTGCTTGCGCCGTTACCTCCATTGCCGAACTGGTCCGAGCCATTACCAGCGATGCCAGTACAACCGACGAGCGGCGCGAGGAGCGCGCAAGCGACAAGAAGTTTGTTCACGCAGGAACCTTTCGCAAGATGAAACCGCGAGCTCCACGCTCGGGTAGGTGTTGAGTTCCACGTCCCGGCTGAACTCAGGCATCGCCCGAGTTGCTTTTTGGACGCGGGAATTGGCCTTGTTGCGCGCAGCGCGCGCCCGTGCCGAATTTTGTCGAGAGCGCGCCTAGATCCGAGGCGACGTGGCACTAGCTCCAATGGCAGCCAGAACGCGCGCCTCGCGCGAGGCCGGCGCGAGGGCCACGAACGAGTCCACGCCGATCGAGCGCCGGGAATCGAGCGACCGCGGCATTTCATTTCTGTGCAGCTCGGCCATCAGTGCTACACCGTCTGCAAATCGCTCACTTGGCGATCACTTGCTCGCGCAAGAATTGCCGGTTGCACTAGATGCCACTGCCGCTCGTTGTCGTTGAAGTGCCTGCGCAAGACCGTGGAACGTCGGAATGCGCCGCGTTGCTCGAAGCATGCACCAAGGGCCTGGGCGGCGGGCAGTGTGAGCTATCCGACCGTTCCAATGGCGCTGCGGTAAGTGGCGTTGCCATCTTGTCGTGGCGTGATGAAGGCCACTTGAGCGCGTTGCTGGAGGTCGCCCGCGCGCAGAAGCCAAGCGAAGGCTGGCGTTCGGAAGAGCTTGGTTTCAAGCCTGAGGATCGAAAACTCGAGCGCTTTCGCACGCTGGGTTTGGCCATCGCCACGCTGTTTCGGGAGGCTTCACTGCCAGGCGCCAATGAAGAAACGAAAGCGTCGCCCGCCGGTTCGGCAGTCCAGAATGCGAAAACCCGCGAAGAAGGAGCGAATCGCGCCAAGCCCGCACCAAGAACCCAACCGCAAAGCGGGCATGAGCCGGAGCAGCCGCAACCCGCGGCATCGACGAGCACTCACCCGCCGCACCCGGCTCAGGCCTGGGTTTCTGCTGGCGCGCTCGCGGTCTACGACCCAAAGCTAGGGAGCGTTCACTATGGCGGTGAATTGAGGCTGGCCATCGGCGCCGCGGGATTCCCGGCCTTCGTCAGCGCCCTGGGGAGTTACACGGCCGGTCCAGAAGTGGCTGGCGTAGCCCTCGATTGGGCGACGCTGGGGCTGGGGCCCGGGCTCCGTTTCACGCTCTCCCCCAGCGTCGAATTTCGCGCCGTGGCGCAAGGCCTGGCGGTAAACGTCTCAGGTCGGGTTTCGGAGCTCGAGCGCTCAGCCCGCCAAAATGCCTGGCTTCCCGGAGCCGGCCTCGACCTCGAATTTGCCCTTCGCGCCAGCGGACGCCTGAGCGGGGCGGTGGGCGCGCAACTTCAGCAGGTGGCAGGGAATGTGCCGATCCGCGAGCATGATCGGCCTGCCGGCACGGTCGGAAAAACCACGTTCGGCGTGACACTCAGGCTGGAATTGCGCGTCTTCGGGGAAGCCGGCGCTGATTAAAATGCCTGAGTCGCCCAGGCTCGAGGAACCAAACCTTGAACGGCCAATGGTCCAACCCATTCCACTCAATCGAGCACTACGTGTGGTGAAAGCGCCTGCCCACGCCTCGCTCGACGACGACGCGCTGCTCGCCGGGCTGGCCAACCGTGACCCGGCTCTGGGAGCCGAGCTATGCCACCGGCTGATGCATGTCGTTGATGGCACGCTCTACCGGGTGCTCGGAGGCCGCGAATCCGACCATGACGACTTGGTGCAAGTGGCCTTCGAGCAAATCGTGCTGTCTATTCAGCGCGGCAAGTTCGCCGGGGAATGTTCGCTGGCAACTTGGGCGTCGGCCATCACGTTCAACGTTGCGCTGCGCGCGATTCGCAGCCGCCGTGCCGAGCGCAAAGTGTTCGACGCAAGCAAAGATGTCGAAGCGCTCGGGGCGCGCGTGTCGGGGCCGCGAGACCCTGAAGCTCAGCTCAGCTCGCGCAACGAGCTCGATCGCCTGAGGCATCACCTGTCCCAGATGTCCGACAAGCTCGCTGAAACGCTCGTGCTGCACGATATGCTCGGCTGTGATCTGGCTGAAACGGCGAAGGTCGTCGGGGCTTCCGTCGCCGCCACACAGTCCCGCTTGGTGCGCGGTCGCAAAGACCTTACTGCGCGCATTCAACAAGATCGAGAAGCAGCCCTGCAACAACGCGGAGCCACCCGATGAAAAACGACGACCAAGAAGCGGTGGATCTGCTGCGACAGATGGGCCGTCTCGGCGTGCCACTTTTGACGCCCGAGCGCGAAGCCGCCAGGCACGAGCGAATGGCGTCGTCCGTCAATAGCTTGCTGCAACGCCTCGATGCGGAGCCTGCGCCACGACGATTGCCCGTACGGACGCTGGGCGCGGTCGCTGCGCTAGCGGCCTCGGTGGGCCTCTGGGTTGGGGCGCATGAGCTGTTGCGTGCGCCGCACGTTGCGGGAGCCACTGCCGCGAGCGAAGTAGCCCGCGTCGTTTCCGTAAGCGGTGGTGCCACGCTGGTGCGCGTCGGCTCGATGCCCAGCGCGCTCATTGCAGACCAGCTGCTGAGCGCCGCGGACGAACTGCGATCCGGCACCGGCGCGCGCGCCGCGCTCGCACTCAGTGGCGCGGGCAAAGCCAAAGTCGAGGTCGCAGAAGACACGCGCCTGCGTCTCAACCAACACCCAGTGCTCGCGGCGTCTACGCATGAAGATTGGCTCGACCTCGAACAGGGGCTCGTGACACTGCAGGTCGCCAAACTGGCGCCGGGGCTGGGGCTCGCGGTGCAGACTCCGGATGCGCGCGTGATCGTGCATGGCACTCGTTTTTCAGTGCAGGTCAGCCAGCGCGCGCCGTCTGGAACCGTGACCTCCGTAGCCGTCACGGAGGGCCGAGTGGAGGTGGATAGCCTCGGTCGCGTCGTATTCCTCGGGCCCGGCGAGCATTGGTCGTCGCAAAGCGCTACGCCGAAACCCGCACCCGCGCCCGCATCCGGTGCGGAACTGCCGCCAAATGTGGGCCCAGCCGCGGCGCGGGTCGCGGTTGTGTCCCCACCCCGAACGCTCCCTACGTCGCCAGCGGCGCACGCTGCCCGCGGCAGCCAGAGCACGCTGGCAGAAGAAAACCGACTGTATACTCAGGCGCTTGCCCGAGCGGGCGGCGCTGAACTGCCGTCAGCACTTTCCGATCTGGCAACGTTGATTCAGCGTTACCCGCGCTCGCCCCTGGCGCAAAATGCGCGAGTCGAGCGCTTTCGACTGCTGCAACAAAGTGGCAACGGCGTCGCCGCCGCGGAGGAGGCTCGTCGCTACTTGAGTGAGTACCCGAGTGGCTTTGCGCGCAACGAGGCGCGCAGCCTGGCACTGGTTGACCTGAAGAAGTCCGAATGAGCACCGCGCGCATGCGTCAGCACGGGTGGTCCGCCTGGCTCGTGTTCATTGCGCTCGCCTGTCAGGATCGAACGCTGAATTTCCTGCCTGGTTCGCTTCAGCCCGTGGCGGGAGCCGGCGGCAGCGCGGCCATGGCAGGCACAAACAGCGCCGGACAAGCGACAGACACCGCGGGCTCATTCAGTGGCGGCGGTTCATTCAGCGGCGCGAGCAGCGGCGGGAACGGCGGCACGGGCGGAGCAAGTGCCGGCATGGGCGGCGGCGACTCATTCAGTGGCGGCGGCAGCGCGGGGAATGGCGGCACCGGCGGAGCAAGTGCCGGCATGGGCGGCGGCTCATTCAGTGGCGGCGGCAGCGGCGGGAACGGTGGCACCGGCGGAGCCAGTGCCGGCATGGGCGGCACTGGGGGTATCAAGCCGTGCCAAACGGACGCCGATTGCGCGCCGCCAATGCCGGGCTGCAGCCCAACGCTGCAGGTGTGCAAACACTGCAGCAACAACTCGCAGTGCTCGAACGGAAAACCGTGTAACGCCGAAGGGGAGTGCGAGTAACACTCCGTCGCTCACGAAGCGCCTCACGCAGGCTGTTTCCGTCTCACACGGTCGCGCTTTGAGTCAAGGCTCCGAGGCTCCCCACCTCACCCTGACCACCACCAACACGCCCAAAATCTTCGATCTCGGGCACCTTCATCCTCAGACAACTGGGTCTACCCGGCGCGCTCGCTTACCAACGCGACGAGACAGCGAGAATGGGCAAGAATGCCGCACAAAGTGCAAAACAACGTTTGAACTCCAACGCCGACCGCTTAACGCGCGAACCGATCGGCATTGGTTTGAACCCCAACGTCGTTTCTCACATTTTCACCCCACCGAATTGCCGATCACTGTTTCAATTCGAACAGCCTTTTCAGCTTATTTCGAGCACGCCTGCAGCAAGCAGGGGGCGCTCGTGACCCCGCCACGCACCTCACAGCCGCGCGCCATTCCCGTCACTCGCCGCCCGCGAAGCACTGCCGTTGACACGCGATCTGGTGCGGGTTCACGCTCCCATAACCGACGCTATGCGCCCCTTCGAGCTGGTTATTTTTGATTGTGATGGCGTGCTCGTCGACAGTGAGGTGCTGACCAACACGGTGCTGAGGGACATGCTCGTCGAGCTCGGCGCGACCGTAACCTTGAGCGACTTGTTCGAGAGCTTCGTCGGCCACCCGCTCGCGCACTGCCTGGAGTTGGCGGGTGAGCTGTTGGGGCAGGCTCCGCCCGAAGACTTCGCGATGAGGTACCGCGAGCGCTGCATTCAGGTTCTGCGTCGCGAGCTCCAGCCCGTGCCGGGAATCAAAGCCGCATTGGCTCGCATTGACCTGCCCATGTGCGTCGCATCGAGCGGTGACCACGACAAGATGCGAACCACGCTCGGCCTGACAGGGCTACTCGATCGCTTTCAAGATCGATTGTTCAGCGTGACTCAGGTGGCTCGTGGAAAGCCGGCACCGGACGTCTTTTTATTTGCTGCCTCACAAATGGGTGTTTCACCGGACCGTGTGGCCGTCGTGGAGGACACTCCTGTTGGAGTCACCGGTGGGCTAGCTGCAGGGATGACGGTCTTGGGCTACGCAGGCCGCACGCCTCGCCACCGGTTGCTGGCGGCCGGTGCAACCGTCGTTTTCGACGACATGAGCCACCTTCCAGCGCTCCTCGTGGAAGGCGTCTGAAACCTTGTTTCGAAGGCTCATATCGGCGACAAGGATGAGCGCGTACGTTTCAACAGCGTGCAGACTTCGGGCGGTTCACTCCGAAATGTCGGACTTGATGCTGTGGGGTTGATGGGGCCACATCACGCCGCGTGCCGTCACAACCTTCGGCGTCGTGGGACGGGAACCACGCATCACGGCGAGGTGCATGGCAGGCCCGCGAGCGCCCACAACAGCAAGCTAGACGGAACGAAGAAACGAGGTTTCCGGTCGTTGACGGCAGGGAGCGTCTAACCGGGCACGCACACTTTGCGATTTTTGGCGCCGCCACCTGTGGAGCGGCAGATGAAGGCGGCGCTCGCAAAATTCGCGCAATAGGCGTTCGAATCCGTGTAACCGCTCTTGCTGACGTCCGCGTCTTCGCAGCTCAAAAAGCAGTCCATTTGCCCGGTGGATTCGAAAGGCGCGCAGACTTCAGCGAGTGCCAGCGGGCATTCGCCGTTGGCTGCGCAGCAATCAGTGTCTTGCGTGCAACCGTGCGTGCAGTAGCCGCCGGGAACGGCGTCCAAGCAGACCGCGTCCCCGACGAGCTCGCCGGGGGCGACGGTGCTGAAGCACTGACTGGCCGCAGTGCACGATTCACCCGTATTGGTGCGGGCACCCGAGCCACCCCCACCGCACGCAACCAATGCTAGGCCGGCGCACAGCAGGAGCGCCGGCAAACGACGAACGAGTGTCATCATGATCTCCTGAGGTGCTTGCTGTCACTTAACGAGGTACACACACGCTCCGCCGGTGCACGGCACACCGTTGCAGCAGTCCGAATCCGCCGCGCAGATCTGGCCGTACTCGGAACACGTGGGGTAACCGCCTGCGCCACCCGTGCTCGGGCTGCCACCGGTGCCGCTCGTGCCGCCCGACCCGCCATAGTTTGGCGGCGGAGGCTGCACCGTGCACGTGCCGGAGGTCGAACCGGGCAAGCGATTGCAAATCCCACCCGGGCAGCAGTCGGCATTGATGGTGCAGGCACCGTTGGTCGGCACGCAGAGCGGCCCACCACCGTCGGGCGGGGGCAAACAATGAAGCTTGCCCGTCGCATCCGGCACACACGGCGCTTTGTCGCAGCAGTCCGCCGTCGAAGCGCACGTATCGGACGCGGCCTTGCAGTCGCCCACGCCGAGGCAGCGCGGTACACCAAGCCCGTCCAACTTGCACATCGTGAACTTGGGTGTGTCGGGACCGCAGCAATCCGAACGCGCTGAAGAGCTGGAGCAGCTGTAGTTCTGATCCTGAAGGTAGTGGCACACGTTGCCTTCGGGATTGCAGGCATTGCTGCCGCCGTTCATCGGATTGATGCAGATGCCGATTTTGCCGCTGGCATCCAGCTGGCAACTGCCATTGCCGGCGCCGGGCAAGCCGCTCTTGGCGTCACCGCCGCAGCAATCAGTGTCTTTCTTGCACAGGTCGCCCGTGACGTGACAGCCGTTGGCCGGCTGGCAAATGTTGACACCGGCGGGACCGGGCGCGCACAAGCGGCTGCAGCAATCACCGCAGCCGGTGCACAGTTCACCGTCTATTTTGGTGCAGTAGGACGGCCCAGTGGGCGGCGCGCCACAGGTGCCCACGGTTTTACCGCTGGCGATCGTGCAATTGCCCGTGCAGCAATCACCATCTTTGGCGCAGGTATCACCGGGCTGAGTACAGAAGGACGAGGCCAACTGGCAGTGCTTGCTGCCGTCGCACAACCCCGAGCAGCACTGCGTGTTCCCCGTGCATTCATTGCCCGCGGTTTTGCAGCTGTCGTTCAGCGCAGTACAGGTCTTGCCGGCGCCGCACACCCCGCCGCAGCAGTCCGCGTTGGCCGTGCACGCCTTGCCGTCAGAAATGCAACTGTCTGCAGAGCACGCGCCCCCGACGCAGCTCAATGAACAGCACTCCGTCGCCACCGTGCAGGCGCCGCCCGCAGGGCTGCACTGGTTGGACGACGCCACGCAGCCGAGCTTCGCGTCACACGCGCCAGAACAACAGTCCGCGCCATTTGCGCAAGGCTCTGCAAGCGCCCGACAATTGGCTCCCGCGCC
>JBDTYJ010000073.1:0-18403 GCA_040005755.1 Pseudomonadota bacterium | reverse complement strand
GCGTGAATGTTGAGGGCGCCGCTCCGGAAGAGCTGCAAGCCACGCACGTGCTGATTGCGACTGGCAGCAGCGTCGCGCCGCTGCGCGGTGTGGAGCTGGATGGTGATCGCGTCGGCACCAGCACCGAAGCGCTGTCTTACCCGGAAGTGCCGAAGCACCTCGTGGTCATCGGTGCCGGCTACATTGGTCTGGAGCTCGGTTCGGTGTGGAACCGCTTGGGCGCCAAAGTGACCGTGCTGGAGTACCTCGAGCGCATCCTGCCCGGCATGGACTCCGACATCGCCGAAGAGGCCGAGCGCATCTTCACGCGCCAGGGCATCGAGTTCAAGCTCGGCTCCAAGGTCACCGCCGCCAAGCGCGAGGGTGACTCGGTGCGCGTGAGCATCGAAGGGCAGCCGGACATCGTGTGCGACCGCGTGCTGGTCTCGGTCGGGCGAGTGCCGAATACCGTGGGGCTCGGTTTGGATACAGTGGGCATCGAGCTCGACCCGCGTGGCCGCGTGCCCATTGACGACCACTTCCGCACGTATGTTGCCGGTTTCTACGCCATTGGTGATGTGGTGCGCGGCCCCATGCTGGCGCACAAGGCGGAAGAAGAGGGCATCGCCTGTGTCGAGCACATCGTCACTGGCTATGGTCACGTAAATTACGACGCTATCCCGGGCGTGGTCTACACCCACCCGGAAATTGCCTCGGTCGGCAAAACGGAGGACGAGCTCAAAGCGCAGAATGTGCCGTACCGTAAAGGCGTGTTCCCGTTCCTCGCGAACGGTCGCGCTCGCGCACTCGGGGCGACGGACGGCCGCGTCAAGATCCTCGCCCACCAAACCACGGACCGCATTCTGGGCGTGCACATCATCGGCGCGCACGCGGGGGATCTGATCGCCGAAGCCGTAGCGGCCATCGAGTTCGGTGCCACCTCCGAAGACATTGCCCGCACCTCGCACGCACACCCCACCCTCGCCGAAATCGTCAAAGAAGCCGCTTACGCCGTCGCCGGCCGCGCGATTCACGTCTGACGAGAGTGGGCGCCCGCGCTCCAGCAGCGCACCTCAGCGTTGCGGAACGAGGGATTGTCGGTTCTGAGGAGGGTGCCGCCGGACTTCCCTTCAGCGGTGCTGGAGGGGTGGTGAGGAGATCTTCATCGCTGACGACTTTGATTTGCCAGCGGCGGCCGCGCCGACGCAGTTCTTCCGTATAAATGCTTTCGCGGTGGATACGGCGTGAGAGCAAGGTGGCAATGGCGGTCGCGCTGAGCAGCGGGAGGGCGATCGCGTAGTCGCCCGAAAGCTCGAAGACGAGCACGCTGGCCATCAGCGGCGCGTGCGTGGTCGCGGCGGTCATCGCGGCCATGCCGACTAAAGCGTACGCCTCAACCGCGCCGCCTGCAGTACTCGGGCTGATGCGCAACACGACGTGCCCAACAGTGCCGCCGAGCGCGGCACCCAAAAACAAAGAAGGCGTGAACACGCCGCCCGGACTACCGGAGGAGACCGACGCGGTCGTAGCGAGCGCCTTCGCGAACAGGAGGACAATCACGAGGCTAACCGTCAAGCGTTGGTTCAAGATGAGGTTGATGGCTTCGTAACCGTTGCCCGTAACCTCGGGTCGCTGGATGGCCATGACACCGACCAGCGCGCCGCCGAGCGCCGCTCGCAACGCGCGCTGTGACGTCAATTTCGCGAATAGCGTTTCACCCGCCGACAGCAGGCGCATGAATAGAGGCCCCGCGATGCCCGAAAGCAGGCCGAGCGCTGCGTAAGCCGCAAACTCGGCGTTGGAGCTCATGCTGAAGCTGCGTTGGCCATAAATCGGGCCGCCCCCGATGGCTAGCCGCGTCAGCGCGGTCGCGATCGGCACAGCGATGATCGCTGGCAGCACGATATCCAGCGCGATCACGCCCGTTACCACTTCGACTACGAACAACACCGCGGCGATCGGCGTGTTGTACGCGGCGGCGAACCCCGCGGCCGCGCCGGCCGCGATTAGGCCGCGCACTTGGCGTTCGCGCAAACGAAACAAGCGTCCGAGTTCACTGCCCAGGCCCCCGCCAAACTGAATCAGCGGCCCTTCTCGCCCGACCGAGCCGCCCGCGACGATTGCGCACCACGAGCCCAACGCCTTGAGCAGCGTGGGGCCGAGCGAGATGCGCCGCCTGCCGAGCGCGACGGCTTCCATCACGTCGCCCACGCCATGGCCGCCCTTGAGTTTGAGCGAGAGCGCGCCCAGCGAGCCTGCCAATCCCCCGCCTAACGCCGGGACCAAAATGCGCGCATACCAAGGCAGCACCTGGAACGCCGAAAGCACATCCGGCGCCTCGAATACGTGTACGAAAACCCAGCTGATCGCGTGTCGAAAAATCACCGCGAAGGCGGCCGCGCCGCACGCGACCGAAAGCAAGGCGAGCGTGTACCGCGCGAGATTGCCCCAGAAAACTCGGTTGCCCGGGGAACGTGACGGGCGAGCGGCGGAGTGGGGTGGGGGCTCGGGCATCACCGGGAGAAAGTTACACGGCACGGCGAAGGCGCGGCGCAGTGCGGCAAATAATCCTGCGTGGCGCTTCGAAACTTGGCCAATTTCGGGAAACTTTGCGAGATTTATTGGGTAGAGCAGGTATTAGACGGGACTGTCCATGCAAAATCCAACTTCATCCGGACTCTTGATGGTCGTGGAACTGGGAGCCGAGTGGCCCAGCGCTTCACAGGCCGCGCTCGGGGCAGCGAGCCTTCGCGTGCTTGCGGAAGAGGAGTCGGAAGCGCCCGCAGCGTTTGCGGTACGCGTTGGAGAGCAACTCGACGCGCTGTTCGCTCGAGGGATCGCGCTGCAAGGCGCGGTGCTCGCGTGCAGCGAACGCTTGGATGAGTCGGCGCGCAACGCGCGCGCGGACCTTGCCCGCGCCGTCGCGGGAGCCTTGGCCCGCGGCACCGGTGGCCTTTTGCTGCTAACCGCTTCGGATCGCAATGGCGGTCGTTCACGCGTGGCGCTGAGCGCGCTTCAGCAGGAGCTGGCGGCCGAATGGCAGAGTGCCGCCATCGACACCCAACTGCGTTTCGGCGACGAACTAGCGCCGGTGACCAGCTCGGTCGAAGTGAAGGCGAATCCGCGCCGTAACGGTAAAGACCGCGCGCGTCGCGTCGCTTGAGCCGGAAGCGCATCGAGAGCGCGCGGCCCCACTCCGAGAGTGCCGTTGCAAGGTGGCGCATTTCGTCGCCTTACCGCGCAACCAATGTTCGCTGTGGCGAATCCCGCCGCTGCGAGGAAGCGCCCGCGCCCGCTCAGCCATAGCAACGGCGCGCAGCGGTTGCCTCCGCGAGCAGGGGCATACCGGGCCCGTCCTGCGGGGGCCTTTAGTGCTGCGGTGTCCGCCCGGAGCGAGTGCCGCCCCGCGTCGCGAGAGCGCGCACTTTCCGCCGCGTCGCCCGCCAGCTGCGGATACTCAGCACCATGCCGGCCGCGCGCGCCCTCCTCATAGTATATTTATTACCACTCATAGGCGAGGGGTACGCACCTCCGCGCACATGGGTAGCGTTGGCGGCGGTTGGGTGAAAAGCCCAGAAAAACACGGTTATGCGAAAAATCCCGTGCATTACCGACGGAATGACCATGGCCGCCAAAACCCCCTGAAGCGCGCCAGCAGGAGTTTGCTCATCGCAGTTGACGAATTGAAAATTTTGGCGGCATCTGGGAGGTACGTTGGGAAATTATTTCTCGGCCTGTCGTTTGAGGCCGAGCAAAAAAGATCCTATGCGGTGAGTGCGGGATACGGGACACCAATTACGTAGCTACAGAGGCGCGCGGTCTGCAGGATCGCGCGGAGGGAAAACATGCAACACGCGGACGAAGCATTGCTTTCGGTCGTCGTTCTCGAGCTCGGCTCATCGTGGCCGCCTTGGCTCGTGGAATATCAACAACACGCCCCGAATTCGGTGGTCATTGCGCAATCCGCGGATGAATCCGGTTCGGATTTCGCAATTCGCATCGGTCGCAAGATGGACGAAATCGCCGCGCGCGATTTGACGATCCACGCCGGCCTGATGGTATGCAACGGAAAGCTCGACGCAGCGTCGGTCGAGGCGCGTGAGCGCATGTGCGGCGCGCTGCTTCGGATCATGGTGCAAAGGCAGCATGGTGAGCTCGTTCTCGCCGGGGACGTCACCGCCAGCGAGGCCGTTCGGCACGTGCTATTCACGCTCGCCGGTACGCTATGCGACGACCTGCGGGGCACGCATGTGAGCGTGCGAGTGCGTTTCGATACCGTGCGCCCTGCCCCTGGAGCCAGCAGCGTAAGGATGAAAAGCGTGGCGCCTCCGAGTACTGAGGCAGGTGTCCCCGATCGTGAGCGCGCGCTCAACCGCTCCCGCTGAGCGGCATTCAGCCGATACTCATGCCTTGACACGTCGCGTCACGGGCCCTACTCGTTGTGCTCGATGCCAAAGAGCAACGCTGATCGGCGTGTAGCGATCGTCTCGGGTTTGCGTACGCCGTTTGGGAAGCAAGGCACCGCCTACAAGAACCTAAGCGCGCTGGATTTAGGAAAGCTCGTGGTCGCGGAGCTGCTCGCGCGGAGCGGGATCGAACCCGGGCAAGTGCAGCAGGTCGTGTATGGGCAGGTGATCCCGTCACTGGCCGTGCCGAACATTGCTCGCGAAATCGTGCTCGGAACCGGCATGCCCCGGAACATCGAGGCGTACAGTGTAGCGCGCGCGTGCGCCACCGGTTACCAGGCCGCGGTCAACGTCACCGAGTCGATTCAGGCGGGCGTAATTGAGTGCGGCATTGCCGGAGGCGCGGACAGCGCTAGCGATATACCCATGGCCGTGAGCAAGCGGCTCACTGAAGCGCTGCTCAAGGTGAACAAGGCGCGATCGCTCACCGACAAGCTACGCGCGCTGTCGAAGCTCGCCATTTCGGACTTGGCGCCGGTGCCACCCACGCTCAAAGAGCTCTCCACCGGGCTCAGCATGGGGGAAAGCGCGGAAAAAATGGCGAAGGAGAATGGCATCTCACGCGCAGACCAAGACGCCTTTGCGCATCGCAGTCACCTCTTGGCGGCGCAAGCTTGGGCGGACGGGCGTCTGCGCGAAGAAGTCATGTCCGTGTTTGTG
The DNA here is from genome assembly GCA_040005755.1 of Pseudomonadota bacterium. GTDB lineage: Bacteria > Myxococcota_A > Polyangia > Polyangiales > Polyangiaceae > PMG-095. Next base: position 13,298 of record JBDTYJ010000073.1, on the reverse strand, counting down.
CCGCCGGGTTACGAGCCATTCAACGAAGACAACTTGGTGCGCAAGGATTCCGAGCTTGAGGCATACGCGAAGCTCAAGCCGGTGTTCGACCGGCACTACGGCACGGTTACAGCAGGCAATAGCTCAGCGCTGACGGACGGCGCCAGCGCGCTGCTGATCATGAGCGAAAAAAAGGCGAAATCGCTGGGCGTGGAAGTGTTGGGTTTCGTGCGCAGCTACGCGTTCAGCGCGGTGGACCCAGCGGAGCAACTGTTGATGGGCCCAGCATACGCCGCGCCGCTCGCTTTGGAGCGTGCGGATTTGAAGCTCAAGAATATGGACTTGATCGACATGCACGAAGCTTTTTCGGCTCAAGTGCTGAGCAACATTCAAGCGCTGGAGAGCGATATTTTCGCCAAGCAGAAGCTCGGTCGCGAGAAGCGTGTCGGCAAGGTCGACTGGGACAAACTCAACGTCTCGGGCGGGTCCATTGCGCTCGGGCATCCCTTCGCGGCTACAGGCGCCCGGCAAATCACGCAAACGTTGCGCGAGCTGCGGCGGCGCGGCGGGCAGTTCGCTTTATGCACCGCGTGCGCTGCCGGTGGCCTCGGCGCGGCCATGGTCTTGGAGGCCGCGACGTGAGCGCATTGTCCGTGCAGGTGCGTGCTGACGGCGTTGCGGTACTTCGCTTTGACGTGGCGGGCGAGCCCGTGAACACGTTGCAAGGTGAGTTTGCCTCGGAGTTTACCCGGGTATTTCACGATATTTCGGAAGACCCGCGGATCAAAGCCGTGCTGCTTATTTCGGGCAAGCCCGACAGCTTCATCGCTGGGGCCGACATCAAAATGTTGCGCGCGCTCGCGCACGCGGAGCAGGCGGCAGAGCTCTCGCGCGCGGGGCAACGCGCGCTGTCGCTGCTGGCGGGCTTTCGGGTGCCCGTCGTGGCAGCCATTCACGGCGCGTGCCTGGGCGGCGGGCTCGAGGTTGCGCTTGCGTGCTCGGCGCGCGTGGCGACCCGTGATGAAAAAACCAAGCTCGGTTTTCCCGAAGTGCAACTTGGCGTGCTGCCGGCGCTGGGCGGCACGCAGCGCCTGCCGCGTTTGGTGGGTGTTCAGCACGCGTTGGACCTGCTACTCACTGGCAAACAGGTCGACGGCGCGCGCGCGTTACGCATGGGTCTGATCGACGAGCTCGTGGCACCAGATGTGCTGCTGGAGGCCGCCGCGCGGCTTGCTTTGGCTCACTCGACACGGCAGCCTGCTCGAAAGTCACCCTGGCGCCGATGGTTCGGTAAAGGCCAGTTGACTGAATTCGCACTCGCCGACAACCCGCTCGGTCGCAAAGTACTCTTCGATCAGGCACGAAGCCGGCTACTGCAGCAGACCCGCGGCAATTACCCGGCGCCTGAACGCATCTTGCAAGTAGTGCAGCTTGGTTTGGCCGAGGGCATTGCGCATGGGTTTAGCGCGGAAGCGAGCGCTTTCGGCGAGCTCGTGGTGAGCCCCGAAGCGCGTGCTTTGATGCACGTGTTTCTGGCGAGCACTGAGCTGAAGAAGGATGGCGGGCAGGATGCACCTGACGTGACGCCACGGCCGATCACGCGCATGGCGGTGCTGGGCGCCGGTTTGATGGGTGCGGGCGTCGCGTACGTAACCGCCGAAAGGGCGCATGTGGACGTGCGCTTGAAGGACCGCGACGAGGCAGCACTGAGCCGGGGCTTGAAGCAAGTCCGGGAGATCTTGGATGGTCGCGTGGCAGCTCGCCGGCTCAACGCGACCGAGCGCGATCTCGCGCTGGCTCGTGTAACGCCCACCACGACCTACGACGGTTTCGAGGCGGCCGAGCTGGTGATCGAGGCCGTGTTCGAAGATCTGGCGCTGAAGCGGGCGGTGTTGGCCGAGGTCGAACCTCACCTCGGAAAAGCGGCAATTTTCGCGTCTAATACCTCGTCTTTGCCGATCGCTCAGGTTGCGGAGGGCGCGCGCCGCCCCGAGCAGGTGGTGGGCATGCACTACTTTTCTCCAGTGCACAAAATGCCGCTCTTGGAGGTCGTTGTGACGGAGCGCACCGCGCCCTGGGTCACGGCCACCTGCGTCGCGTTTGGCAAACGTCAGGGTAAAACCGTGATCGTCGTTCGCGACGGCGCCGGCTTCTACACTTCGCGCATCCTGGGCCCGTACTTGAGTGAGGCTTCGTTCCTCGTCGCGGAAGGCGTGGCCATTGAGCGCATTGACCAAGCGCTGGTGGATTGGGGGTTTCCCGTAGGTCCGCTCACGCTGCTGGATGAAGTCGGCATCGATGTCGGTGCCAAGGTGGGTCATGTTCTTCACGAAGCGTTCGGCGAGCGAATGGCTCAGCCGCCTGGGGTGGAAGGCCTTTTGAAAGACCAACGCTTGGGCAAGAAGAACCAGCGTGGTTTTTACGTCTACGGGGACGCACATCGCCGCGCGAAGAAGGGCTTCAAGCAAGTGGACGCCGCCGTGTACAGCTTGCTTGGCGTGCAGCCGACCAACGCCTTGGCGAGCGTGGCCATTGCCGAGCGCTGTGCCCTGCAAATGGTGAACGAAGCCGCGCGTTGCTTCGGTGAGGGGGTCATACGCAGCGCGCGTGACGGCGATATCGGCGCCGTCTTCGGCCTCGGCTTCCCCGCTTTTCTAGGCGGCCCATTTCAGTACGCGGACACCCTGGGGGCGGCAGAGCTCGTGCGTCATTTGCAGAGCTACCGCAGCACGCTCGGCGCTCGCTTTGAGCCCGCGCCCGTGTTGGCTGAGCTGGCCCAGACCGGCGGAACGTTTCATGGCGCGGGTGCCGTGGCGCCAGGGCAACACCGCGGCTGAATTGTCACGGTGTCTCACCAGGTGATTGCGGGAAGATTCGAGGTTTTGCCACCGTATGCCGAGAATGGAGCGCCGGCACTCCATTTGCATCGCTCGGCTCGCTGCGGCAGAACGCGGCACTCCAGCCGGCTGCTACTCTCTTGAAATAGGTGAGGGTTTAATGAGAAATTCTTTTGGTTTTGGAACAGTCGCTGCAGCTCTCTTTGTGCTGCCGCTCTTGACGGTCACACCGGCGCACGCGGGCATTGCTGCTTGCGGAAACATCGATGTCGAGGCGAACGCCTCCTGCGAGCTGAAGGCCAAGGGTTGCGAAGTGAGCTGTACTCCGGTCAGCGTCCAGGCGGCCTGCGCGGTCAAGGGTGAGGTAAGCTGCGAGGGTAGCTGCCCCAAGGTGCCGTCGCTCGATTGCACGGCGAGCTGCACAGGCAGCTGCGCGGCGGATTGCAAAGTGAAGCCCGCCGAGTACGATTGCGCGACCAACTGTAAAGCGGATGCGTCAGCGAAATGCGACGCGAAGTGCAGCGCCGCTGGCGATAAGGCGCAATGCCAGGCTTCCTGTCAGGCCACTTTTTCAGCTAACTGCGAGACGAGCTGCAAGGGGACACAAGGCAGTGTCGATTGCGATGCAGTGTGCAAAGGGCGCTGTGAAGGCTCGTGCACCGCGCAAACGAACCTGGAGTGCCAGGTTAGTTGTCAGAGTGATCTAGCTGCTAAGTGCGAGGCCGACGTGAAAGGCGGTTGCGAAGCGGATTGCAGCGATGCGGGCGGCGCGCTGTTCTGCAACGGTCAGTACGTGGATCACAACGGCTCGTTGCAGGATTGCATTGACGCACTCAAGACAACATTGAACATCACGGTTACCGCCAGCGGCACCAGCAGCGGCAATTGCACGGACAATGTGTGTACGGGCGAGGCGCAGGGGTCGGCTGCGGCCTCGTGTGCGTTCTCTCCCCGTGGCGCAACGGGCGGTGACGTCGCGAGCGGGTTTGCGTTGTTCGCCGCCATTGGCGCCGTGTTCATGCGCCGACGCCGTCAACAGAAGTCCGCTTGACCGGGCGAGCGTCGTAACGACGCGAAAAGAGCGAGCGGTCGAAAACCCGCTCGCTCTTTTTTTTGAGTCGAATCAGCTCACTTGTTGGGCTGCGGGGTCATACGCAGGTAAGGGCGCAGTTCCGTGTGGCCCTTGGGGAAGCGCTGTTTGATCTCTTCCGGGTCTTTGATGGCCGGAATGATCACGCAATCATCGCCATCTTTCCAGTCCGCAGGCGTCGCCACCTTGAAGTTGTCAGTGAGTTGAAGCGAGTCAATCACCCGCAAAATCTCACTGAAGTTGCGACCGGTGCTAGCTGGATAGGTGATCGTCGCGCGGATTTTCTTGTTGTTGTCGATGATGAACACCGAACGAACAGTCAGGGTGTCATTCGCCTCCGGATGAATCATGTCGTAGAGCTTGGCGACCTTGCGATCGGAGTCGGCAAGGATCGGAAAGTTCATCTTCGTACCCTGTGTCTGCTCGATATCTGGAACCCACCTCTTGTGGGATTCCGCGTCGTCCACGCTGACGGCGATCATCTTGACGTTGCGCTTGTCGAACTCCTGCTTGAGGCTCGCTGCGCGCCCGAGCTCGGTGGTGCACACCGGCGTAAAATCCTTGGGGTGTGAAAATAGCACCGCCCAGCCGTTACCAATAAAGTCGTGGAATTTGAGCTTGCCCTCCGTCGAGTCCTGCTCGAAGTCCGGAGCCACGCTGCCGATGTGAAGTCCCATATCAATTCCTCCTTTTGGACGGCGTGAGTATGCCGCTTGCTGGGCGGACTGCCACGCACCAAACGCGCCACACTGCCCGTGTCATGTTTTCCGGCGTTTGTAGCTTCCTCGTCCGCGAGCGGGCGATTAAACTGAACGGCGTTTTGCCGCTACGCTGCCTTGCCCTGCTTTCGTTGTTGCTTTGCGCGTCGAGCTGCAAGCCCGGGGTCGGTAGCTCGTGTGATTCCGGTGCAGCGCGCTGTGTGGACCGGGCAACCGAGCTCGCTTGCCAAGGGGGCCGCTATATCCAGACACCCTGTCATGGGGCAAAAGGTTGTGAGGTCATTGCGCGCGGTATCAACTGCGACTTTAGCGGCAACAAGGCCGGCGACCCCTGCAGCACGGAGGACGAAGGCGCAGCAGCGTGCGCGAACAACAGCAGCATGTTGGCCTGTCACGGCGGCCAGTACATTCTCATTCCGTGTCGAGGCGCAGCCGGCTGTGTGAACGGAGCTGGTCGGGCGCTGTGTGATACGTCGATAGCGCAGCAGGGCGACGTGTGTCGCGATCAAGATAGCAAGGCGTGCGCTGACGATCGCTCGCAGGTGCTGGTTTGCAAGCAACACACCATGCAGCGTTATTACTTGTGCCGCGGTCCCGGCGGCTGCGTCTCTAACGGAGGTAAGTTGAGCTGCGACACATCCGTCGCCAAGGAGGGGGATGCGTGTGACAAGAAGCTGGAGGGCCAAGCGTTCGCTTGTTCTACGGACGTGAACGCGATCTTAGTTTGCAAGGGTGGAGCTTTCGCGCGCGAGGAAACTTGCAAGTCGGGCCAGAAGTGCACGTCATTCACGTCTGGAACTCGCTGCGCCGAGCCTTAGCTTTTACTCCTCCAGCGAGATTACGACTTTGCCGAACTGCTGACCGCTCGCGGCATATTCGAACGCCGCGCGCGCCTCGCCCAGCGGGAACACGCGATCCACCGGAGGTCGTAACTGTTGCTGAGCGAACAACGTGAGCAGCCCGAGGAACGACTGCCGGCTGCCGACGAACACGCCCTGCACGCGCAGGTCCTGCATCAAAATAGGCCGCAAATCCACTTCCGTTAGCGCGCCCGAAAGCACGCCGATCACGCTCAACGTGCCGCCCACGCGCAGCGCCCGAACGCTTTCGGCAAACGTGCTCGCGCCGCCGACCTCCAACACGTGATCCGCTCCTTCCAGATTCGTCAGGCCGCGCACTTGTTTGGCCCACTCCAGCGTGTGGCTGGTGTCGATGCCGTGATCCGCCCCGAGCGCGACCGCGCGCTCCAGTTTTTGAGCGCTGCGACTGGTGATGATGACCCTTGCGCCACACGCCTTGGCGAGCAAGAGGCCAAACAGCGACACGCCGCCCGTGCCCTGGCAGACCAGGGTTTGTCCGGCGCGAAGCTGACCGAGCTCGATCAGCGCGCGGTACGCCGTCACACCGGCGCAGGGCAAGCAAGCAGCCTCTGTGGCAGACAAGTGCGGAGGTGCTGGTACCAAAGCCGCTGCGTCGACCGTCATGTACTCGCGCAATGTGCCGTCGAGCGGGCCGCCGAGGCTGCTCCGTTGCACGTCGCGCGTGAGCGCGCCGCTCGACCAGAGCCCTGCAAAAATCGGGCAAACCCGCTGACCGAGCTGCCACTCATCGACCCCCGCACCCCGCGCGACCACTTCCCCTAAAGCGTCCGAGCACACTACGAGCGGCAAGCGCTGCCTGGGGTTGTACTCCCCGCGCACCATCATCACGTCGCGCGCATTAATGGACACCGCGAGAACTCGAAGTAACACCTGCCGGGGCCCGCAACTCGGTTCGGGCCGCTCGCGGAGTGCGAGCCTATCGAAGCCAAAGCCGCCCTCGAGGGACACGACACGCATGCGCGTATCTCGCGGCACACTCCGAAATCTGTCAAGCGTTCGGGCTTGCTTCAGCCTCGGCCCGAGCCCGGCGCTAAGAACGCGAGCCAGCGAGCTGCTGTTCGATTTCCGACAACCGAGTATAGGCTTCCGCAAAGCCGGGCTTGCGGGCTCGCAAGTGGTCGTGCAGGAAGCGCCGGATCGTGGTCAGTTTTTCCCGCCCCAGGTTAGGCAAATCGCGGCCATCGAAGAGCAGCGAGAGTCGTGCAAATTGCGAGCTCGGCGCGGCTTCCAGCAAGCTCGCAAGGCGCGGCATATTTTCCTCTTCCCGGCTCTCCAACACTCGCAAAATCTCGTTCGAAGCGCGGTCTGGCGTGCGTTGCCAGACGCTCGTGAACAAGGCGCCGCTCTCCACACCACGCTGCAACGCTTCTTCGAGCACGAACTCAGGCGCTACAGCGAACGCGCGTAGATCTTCGGCGCGCGCCGGCGCTGTGTCGAGTGCTGCGAGGAAGGCTCGCCACTGTTCGTCACCAAAGCTTTCGTACGGGATGTCCGCCGCGCGTGCGTCGCATAGTAAAGCCTCCAGCAAATCAGCCGGCACGTGCGGCCAGAACCAGCTCGAAACGGGGGAGTCGGTGGCCAAGAACTCGGCGCCGTCGCTCGGCCGCTGTGCATCGTCCCACGCTTCCCAGATCGCGGTCGCAACGGAGGAAAACGGCACGACGCGCTCGAGAGCGAGCGCTTGCAGCGCCTGCAGTCCAAGCTCGCTTTCGGCAATGCCGGCGACCGTGGGCCAGGTCAGCACCCCGTGCATCACCTCATCCAAAATCACCGACGGGCGCTCCAAGAGCTCCGGCGTCTCCACACTCCCGAGCGCTCCGATTTCCGCGCGCAGGCGCGCCACCAGCGAAAATGCCCGGAGCACCCAAGTGCGGTCGCGCAGTCCGAGCGGCAGATCCCGCGCGATGACGGCGCACACGTCGCGCAGCCCCGGGCTCGGTTCGCGCGTCTTCCACGGTCGCAGCAAAGCATGGCGGCGACCGGCGCGTTGCCCGAGCTCGCTGCTAATGGCAAAGGCCGCCAAATACCAACACCCGCGCGACAACAGAGCATCGCTCTCGGGATCGGGGAACTCGATGCGTGGGCAGGGCAATTCGCCCGGGAATTCGAGGCGCATTTCTAATGCCTCGTCCCAGAGCGCCTCGAGGGAATCTGCGGAGAGCTCAGCGCCTTCGAGCAGCGCGATGCCGGCTGCGCGAAACGTCATTTCCACAGCCGCGGCATGCCCTGCGCTATCGCCGCCTTCTAGCTCGAGCACACTGTCGATGAATGCGCTGCCGCGCTCGGACAGGCGCTGCACGAGTTCACGCGCAATTGCTGACGCAGAGTGGCCCCTGAGCAGGGCCTCCCCAAAGTCGTTGGGAGCACCGGCTACCAACGCCCGCGTTGCGTCCGCGCGCAAGGCGTTTGAGAACCAACGCGGGCCGAGCGCCAAATGAGTCGCCGGTCCTGCGTTGCTCCCGCTGTCGCGCAGGAAGTCGGCGCGTTGCAGGGCGCGAATGATACGAAATGCACCGGGCGGGATCTTGCGGGCCGCCTTCTCGATATCGGTCGGACGAATTGTTGAATCCACACGGCTCAACGACAAGCGCATCCAATCCAGATCAGCGTCGCGCTGGTGCTCGAGTGGCACCAGCTCCAGCCAGCCCTCGAGCGTTCGCGGTTCGTCCCAAGCAGCGTCCGAGTCGGCGAGCAAACGTCGTCCGAGGCCAACCAGCACGTCGTAGCCATTGCGCTTCAGCCATGGCGCATGCGCTGCGTCAGGCTCAAGGGTCGCGAGCAAGCGTTCGCGACAAAAGCGCTCAGCGGTCTTCTGGATGGGTTTGCCCGCAAGCGTTTGCACTCCAAACTCATCGGCCAGCCCGCACAGGCCGAGCGCCGCACCAAGCCCGTCTAGGACGCCATTCTCCCTCTGCTCCTCATGTAGCCACTCGAGCGTGCGCTTTGCGTCGAAGCGGCCGTCTCCTGGCAACCGCTGTGCGACCCAGGCGACCAGCTCATCCAGGTACGTTTCTGGCGCCGGGGAGCGGTGCACTTCCCAGCTCGGATTGCCCGGGTCGAAGTCAGCAGCCACGCAAATGTCGCTGCGTGGCGGCGTGGGTAGCGCATTCCCCCGTCGTCCGGTCAGCTCGACGAACACCGGGCCGCGCTCGGGCAGGCGCGCGAGCGCTTCCTCGAAGGTCGCGGCTTCGATCACATGAGCGAGCCCGCGGGCCTGAATGAATCGGCCGACCAGCGAGCGTCCGGAGCCGCTTGGCGCCCGCCAAAAGGCGTTTCGATACGAGCCCGGAGTGAGGACTGCGGGGGGCAGCCCGGGGCACAGGGCCTCCTCGACCAAATCGAGCGCCCGCGCGTAGCGAAGGGACGTCAGCCGCAGACGGCGGACATCAACTCGTGGACCTGCACCTGGCGGCGAGCCGGGGGCCCGCACGTCGTCCAGGGGGACGCCCAACACCTTGGACAGCACGCGCTGTACGCCCACGCGTTCGGCCAACCAGTCAGCCTCCTGATTTCGGTCGAGCTTGCTGAAGATGCTCGCCAACGAGCGCTCGCCCATTCGAGATTCGGCCGGCCAGTCACCATTTTCTAGCGCCGCACGTGCCAGATCTCCGTAGCTCCGACAACCCGAATCGGACTGTTCCATGAGGTCTCGGAGCCAGCCCACTACGCGCGCCTCCGCTGTGCCTGCATGTTGTATGAATTATTGATGCATAATGCAAAAAGATGCAAGTTCGTCAGAAAGTTGGCGCCCGTTGGGTGTAGAACACCAGCGCGCACATGCCCCCGATCACCCAAGAAACCGTCCAAGGGCTCCTGGTTTGGTATCTCGTGTTCCTCATTAGCACGACATTTCACGAGTTTGCGCACGCCTTCCTGGCGCTCAAAGGTGGCGATCTGACCGCGTACGAGACCGGCCATGTGACGTTGGACCCCACCCCACACATCCGGCGCTCCCCTTGGGGCATGGTGCTGATCCCGGTCATCAGCTACCTGCAGCTCGGCTGGATGATGGGCTACGCTTCGGTCCCCTTCAACGCTGATTGGGGCCGTAGGAACCCGCTCCGGCAGGCGCTCATGTCGCTCGCTGGCCCGCTGGCCAATTTGTTGCTCGCGCTGCTGGCTTTTGCGCTAATGCGTGCGCTGCTGGCCGCCCACGTCTTTGAGTACGCCGCTGATATCAGCAGCGGGCACTATGTGCAGGTCGTCGGAGGAGGGACCGGCCGCTCCCCGCTGAGCGCCTTAGCGCTGGCGCTGGGCGTGATGTTCAAGCTGAACGTCATCCTGTGCGTTTTCAATCTGTTGCCGCTTCCGCCGCTCGATGGCGCCGGCGTGCTTTCCGGATTGTTCCCCAGCAGCGTGGGTAACCTGTACGAGCGCATGAACCGGATCCCGGCGTTCAGCATTCTCGGGATTGTCATCGCCTGGCAGGTCGCGCCGTATATCGTTTCGCCCGTGTGGGGTTTGCTTCTGGGCCTGCTCTACCGCTGACAGCTCAGCCGCGCTTGTTGGGTCCCCCGATCGGCGAGTCCGGGCGCCGTGCCAAGCTGTGCCAGGTGGCGCATCCCTGGCGCGCCCGATTAGCATATTTCTGGCAATAACAAGGTGTTTTAGCGCTGGCATGTGCCGTGCTTATGGGTGGCTTGCGGCTCGTTCCGACCGCCTCCATTGCAGGGGTTCCCATGGCACATCGTTGGTCAGTCCTTTTCGATAGCCGGTCACTCGCTACCACGCTCGCTTCCGTTGCCTCGATTGCTGCGGTCGCGTGCGGGTCGAACGCGCCAGAAGGACGCACGACTGGCCAGAGCGAATTCGCGTCCGTTGCGCCCGGCAGTTCACCTGGCAGTCGCGGCGGCCTCGCCACGGCGGGCGGCGCCGAAGACGCAGCGCCCAGTGCGGCCGCAGGCGCGGGCAAAGGGCCGACTGGCACTTCTTCGACGACCCCTCGCACCGTGGAGGAGACCGACTTGTATCGGCTCGAGGGCGATCGGTTGTACTACCTCAACGCCTATCGCGGGTTGATGGTGTTCGACGTCAGCAACGTCGATGCACCGGTGCTGCTCGGCCGCTCGCCGATTTACGGCTCACCGGTAGAGATGATCGTCCGGAACGGGATCGCGAGCGTCGTGGTCGCCGATTGGTACGGCACCAACGACGTCGGCGCGCCTTTCTACGGCTCAATCGTGCGTGGCATCGACGCTACCGACCCGGCGCACATGAAGATCCTGGGCGATGCGCGGCTCGGCGGCTGGGTGCGCGACACGCGCGTGGTCGGAGACGTGTTGTACGCCGTCACCGAAGATTACGGAATGAGCTTTGGGGGCCGTGGCTATGGCGTCGCGGAGGGGGTCAGCGGGAGCTCGGGCCAGGCGGGTGTGTCTGTCACGTCCGTCAACATCGCGGACGGCAAGGTCGCGACCAAGGGTAACTACCGGCTACCGGGTGACGGCGGCGTGTTCAACGTCACGCCCAACTCCATCCTGCTCGCGCATTCGACTTCAGACAGTCAGACGCCGCAAACGGAACTCGTTTACATCGATATCAGCGATCCCGATGGCGCCATCAAGATCCGTGGCAGCCTGAGCTTTGCCGGGCAGTTGCAATACTACGGCGCGGACAACGGCCGCTGGAACTTGGACTTCGCAGACGCCAAGACGGCGCACGTGCTGGCGTGTGGTCAAGGCTACTGCGGTGGCAATCAAGCCCTGCTACTCGCTACCGCAGACTTCAGCAAACCCGACGCGCCGGTGATGAGCTCGTTGGCTTCGATCCCGGCCACGGGTTGGGGCGCCACTGCGCGCTTCGATTCGGGCCGCATGTACCTGACGCCGGGCTCCGATTATAACTACAGCGGCCAGGCGAATTCCGGCCTGCCCTTACAGATTTGGGATCTTGCCGACCCCATGCAGCCGGTTCTTGCCGGGGCCACCCAGCTTTCCGGGGAGGTGTGGAACCTGATTCCTGCAGGTGATCGCCTGTTTGCACTCGGAAACGAGTACGTGCCCGGCCAGCAATACTACACCGGTAGCCAAGTCTCGCTGCGCTACATTGATGTATCCGATCCAGCGAACCCAGTGCAGCTAGGCACGTCGAAGTTCGGGGACGGTTGGGCGTGGACACCAGCTGCAGGCACGTTCAAGGCGTTCACGGTGGACAAGACGAAGGGCTTGGTGGTGCTGCCGTTCAGCGGCTGGGATTCCAACAGCTACCACTACAACAACGGCCTACAGCTGATCGAGTACACGGACAGCGCCATCGCGACTGCCGGCGCCGCCCACTCCAAGGGCTGGACGGAACGCGGTATTTTCGTGAAAACGCGGCTGATTTCCCTGAGTGATTTGGCCCTCAGCGTCGTTGATTACAGTGACCACGCGAACCCGCAGGTGGTGACCGAGCTGACGTTGGCCCGCAACGTCGTCAACGTGCATCCGCTCGGCGATTCGGTGGCCGAGCTGTCCAGTGATTGGTGGGGCAACGACGTCGATCACTCCACGCTGCGTGTGTTGCCTGTCGCGGAAGTGGAGGAGAATGTGTCGGGCGCCGCGAGCTCGGAGCTGGATATTGCCGGCGACAACGCGCAAACGTTTCACAACGGCACGCTCGCGTACATCGTGAGCAACGTATGCGCGGAGGGCAAGGCGTCGAACACCCCCAAGGCCCAGCAGTGCACCTCCTGGACGCAAGAGATCCAGGTCGTCGACTATGGTGACGGCACGATCAAGAAACGCGGTGTGATCGATCTGCCCGCACAGCCGAACGGCTACAACTACTACGGCGGTTGGTATGGTTATTACTGGAACGACTGGTACAACGGCAATGACGTAGTCCAACTCGGCGATGACGCACTGGCGTTCCGGCGCTGGATACCTAACTACGATGGCTCGGGAAACTACGTGGCCTCGCAGCAGTCCCTGTACATGCTGGATCTGAGCGATCCGGACGCGCCAAGCTTGGCCTCCACCGTCATCACCACTGATGCGAACGCCTGGTGGGGCAACATGCGCGCCATCGGCGACCAATTGTTTGCATCCCATTACGAGTGGGAGCGCATGCCCGTGTACACGGGCGACAGCAATACTTACGACCCGGGCTCCCTCCACTACTATCTGGATCGCATCGACTACAGCGATCGCAGTAAGCCGCGAGTCGGTCAGAAGATCAACGTGCCCGGCCTGCTTGTCGGCGCTTCCGACACCGATCCAAGTCTGATCTACACCTTGGATTACCGTTGGGATGGCACGAGCGGTCTCAACGAGTTCGACGTGCTGAAGCTGGACGGAGACCGCGCCTACTTGCAGAGCCAGGTATCCTTGCCCGGCTGGGTCGGCAACACCTTCGTCCGCGGCAACAAAGCGTACATGTCGAGTGAAGCGTACGATGCCGGGTACGACTACTCCAAGGTGAGCCTGGTTGAGATTGACCTACGCGACGCGCGCCATCCGGTGCTGCTCGCTTCTCCGCCCACGCAGGGCTGGGGCTGGTTGGTCGGCGTCGAAGGCGACCGCGCCTTGGTGAGCTCGGGCTGGTACGACCAAGGCATTGACGTGTACCGCTTGTCCGACAACGGCGCGCCCAAGTACGATCAGTTCATTCGTACTCGAGGTTGGGGAGTGTCATCGCTCGCCCGGCAGGGCGATCAATTGTTCGTGTCCAGCGGCTATTGGGGAACGCAACTGGTCGACTTGAAACACTGACTTTTGGGGGAGCCTGCCTCGCGCGGCAGTCCGCGCGGGCTTGGATTAGCAGGAGGGACTCGATGGCGGGGAGGTAACGAAGCGGGGGATCTGAAGACAGG
>JBDTYJ010000072.1:0-18626 GCA_040005755.1 Pseudomonadota bacterium | reverse complement strand
AGTAGCGACTGCATGAAGTCGCGGATCTCTTTGTCATCATCCACGATCAGGATTCGGACGCTGGGTACTTCGATGGGCAAGGCTCGGCTCCTCTGGGGCTGTCCGCGGTGGGTACAGTGACACTACAATAGCAAGCTGTTTACGTCGTTACTAGATTTTTGTTTTGCTCGGATTCCTGCGCGCCGATCGAAATTCGCGATTGTTTCTCGTTACTTATAAACGACGCTCGGCAATGTCTTCGACAAAAAAAAACAGCCGACCCCCGCCCGGCCGTGCGACGCAGGGGCCGCTGCTGGAGTTTTGGGGCGCTCGTTGGTCGGCGCGACCGGCGTCGTCCGGCGCTGGCGTGAGGAACGCGCCGCCTGCCCAGCCCCACGAATCAACCTGCGTGGGCCGTGCGGAGCGCTGTGAGCACGTCACACTCAAAGCCTAGCGCACTCCCAGCAGGCGCGAAGGCGCGGTTTTACGGCGCCAAAAGACGAAACGCGGGCGACCCAGGGCAGTAACCCCCGCGTGCCCGCGTCGAACTGTGACGAACGCGCTAAATACTAGGAATCAGGAGCCGATGACGCCGCAACCGATGCGGTCACCAGCGTTGCCTGTGGGCTGGCCGCCGTCGTCCTTCTTGGCATGGACGATGATTGCTTTGCCGGCGAAAGAGTTCGGGTCGTCCTTCTTCAGATTGGCGCCCGGAATGGTGATTTCGAGCGAGCCTTTGCCGTCCTTACCGATGTTCAGGTTGCCAAGATCGCCGAGGTGGCGCTTTGCAGTGACGGGCAAGCCGTGATCGTTGCTCTGCGGGTTGAAGTGACCACCAGCGCTCTTGAAGTCGGGAGCGCTGCAATCGCCTTTCTCATGCACGTGTGCGCCGTGCTCGCCACCAGGGGCGACGCCTTCGACCGAGAGCACGACCTTCACGCCGCCGTCTGTTTCGGTCAACGTTGCAGAGCCTTTGAGCTTGGACCCTTTCTGGCCCGCGATGCTCACCGTGATTGGGGGTGAAGGCTCAGCTTTCGGCGCTTCGGCCGCGGGAGCGGGCGGAGGCGGAGGCGGAGCGGGCGGTGCGTCAGTGGCCGCAGGGGGTGGCGGCGGGGGAGGCGGCACAGGCGGTTCTGTCGAGCCCCCGCACGCGCTGAGCAGGCCAAGAGTTCCGAACGCCAAAATCACTGCGAATGACGAAGCTTTCACGTGTCCTCCTTCTTTGGGAGAGCGGTCATACGAGTGAATGCGCCAGCTGTCGATGCTTTGCCTTCGGTGAGCGCGAAAATGGCTGCGGACGCCCGCGGCCATTTCGTCACACGGCGATCCAACCCATGCTGTCGATGTCCCAGCGCTCACGCGCCCCCGATTTGTTACGGAACAAGTCCGGGGTGCCCGCTTCTACTTCGAACACTTGTTCCGTGAACAAGGCGCTGAGCTCCCCCTTCAATGCGCTAGGCGCCGTGGCGACGGCCTTCGAGGCCACGCTGAACAAGCTGACGACCATGCGTTTCGCGCTCACCTCACAGATGGCGTAGCCATTCTCGGAGAGATTTTGAAATGCTAGGTGCGGGTTCGGGCGCGTCTCGGGATCGACCAGCAAATCACCCACCGCGCGGGCGATGAGCTTGGCTTGCGGTGGCAGGGTCGGATCGCTCGCCACGAGTGACGTGAGGCCGTCCTTCCAAGTCGCGGAGGTGAGGCTGCCGGTCACGAACTCCACCACGCGCTGGGACGAATCATCAGGCAAGTAGGGCGTGCCAGCAAAGAAGCAGTGCAGATCGCCGGATACGATCACCACATTGTCGAGCTTTGCGAGCTCGGTCAGCAGCGCCTGGCGTTCGTTGGGGAAGCCGTCCCAATCCTCGGCGGAAATGGAGATCTTGGTGCGTAGCGCTTCGGGCGCGAGGGTGACGGTGCTTAAGTCCACGTGGCGCGGCATGAAGCAAACCTCACTTCCCCAGACCTTGAACGTGCGCGTTGACGCTTTCATCGTCTTCAAGAACCAGGCGCGCTGAGCTTTGCCCATCAATTGTTCGCTGGCACCGGAGCTGGCCTCGAATGCCGCTTTGGCGAGCGCGTTGAACGGCGCTAGCGCGACGACGTAGCGCGAACCGATGCGCGAGAACTCAGCTGTTTTCAGCAGCTGATGGTAGGCGTAACCGCGCGAAAGCCCTGCTGTGTCGAGCGCGATGGCCGCGGGTTCCTCGAGCCCGAGTGTGAGCAACGAATCGTTGATGAAGGGCACGCTGATGGCGCCGTTCAGGCTCGTGCCCCGGATCGCTAGCTGATCCGCCGCTTTGACGAGCGCCGCTTGGTATACGCCGCCGGCGTAATCTTCGATGGTGACGTAGGGCAGCGCGTCTTCAGGCAATGCGCCGAGGGTCTTGGTGAGCGCGGCTTGCGTCAAGAAGACGGAGCCAGGAAAGGCGTCCTCGGGCACCAAGTGATCCGGACGGTAGCGGCGTAGATCCGTGAGCACGAGCTCTAGGTGCCGTCCAAAAACCAAGCTTCGGTAGTAGCGGAGCTGTTCCGGAAAAAACTGCGCGGCATCCCAGTCACCGGTGGGCGCCTCGGAAAGATCGACCGGCATGTATTCGAACCAGGCTTGATCCGCCGCCATTCGTCGCGGCGTCTCGGTCTCATCGGTTCGGCCGTCGGTGTAGGTGGCGACGGCCGCGTGGCAATCGTCTGCGAACTCGTGATCATCCTGCACGGCGATGATCGGGAACAGCTCGTGAACGGCCTGCAAGTCCGCATCAGAACGGTACAGGCGGTACAAGTCGCGATAATTGCTCAATGACTGCGCGGCTTGATAGGGCGCGTCGTCGTTGCCCAGCGTGAGGGCTTCATCCGGGTTGCTGAACTTGACCTGACGAGCGGCGTCGTTCACCTGAAAGGACGGGTCAGCCGTCGTTTCATAGATGTAGTCGCCCAAGTGCACGATGACGTCCACGCTTTGCGCAGCCAGGTGCCGGTAGCAATGGAAGTACTTGCCGGCGTAGTCCTGACACGACACGACGGCGAAGCGCACGCTCACGTCCGCGTCATCGGCCGGAGCGGTTTTGGTGCGGCCGGTGCGGCTGGTTGCGACGCGGCCGGCGCTGTTCGTGTACCGGAACCGGTAATAGTAAGTCGTGCTCGGTTGTAGGTCATCCACGCGTGCCTTCACGCAATGATCGAGCGCGGCTTGTGCGGATAACGTGCGGCTCGCCGCGCCGTCCAGCGATACAATCTGGGTGAACGCGCGATCGGTTGCGAGCTCGAGCTCGAGTTGGAGCTCGTCCGCCGCGCGGTCAGCGTCTACCGCTCGGGTCCAGAGCACGACGCTGCTTGGTCGCGGATCGCCGGAGGCCACCGACTGCGGAAAAAATTCGTTTTCATCGAGCGGAGGCGGAGGCGGCGGCTTGTCGCTCGTCGAGCCACAGGCAATCGGGCCGAGCAGCGCCCCTGCGGAAATCAACGTGAGTTCGAGAAACCGTCGGCGGGGCAGGGCAGGCATTGCTACGAAACTCTTTATAGCCCGAATTGAAAACGCGCTATCGTGCGACCATGTTGCTGAAATGCGACCGCTGTGGGGCGCCGCTGGAAGTCCCGCCCGGGATCAACGTCCGTTGTCCTTACTGCGGGACGACAGCCGTGGCCCCGGCGCCGCAAGCTCCGGCGCCCGCCCCGCCGCACACCGGGCCGGGGTACTATGGATATGGCTCGCCGCAAGAGCTGCAGGAGCGCGCCGCGCGCCTGGCCGGCGTTCCACAGCCCGTAAAAAGTGCTCGCACGCGGGGCGCGGTCACCGGTTTGGTTACGACGGCCGTGATCGTCGTCGGCGTCGCGGCGAGCTTGTTCCCGACCCTGCGCGCGCTGAACAATCCTGCGTTGCAAGCGCTTAGCCAGGCCGCGAGCGATCCAGGCCACGCGCAAACAGTGGCGACCACGCCCATCAGTTGGAATAGCTCTCCCGCCGGTTGTCTGATCGATGCGAATGGAGACGGTATTTCGGACGTTGCGGGCCTGTCCGGGCCCTCGCAAACCAACCAAGCAACCGTAGTCGACGGCAAAACAGGGCAGATTTTGTTCACTGCGCCCGCGGTCAAGAAGGCCGAACAGCTCGCTTGCCTCGGTGACTACGGCTTCTTGGTCGTTGAAGCCAATTTCCAGCTAGATTTCTACACGGCGCGCAGCCCTTGGGGCAAAACTCAGGTGATGGCCCGGGATAAAGTGAGCGAGTACGGCGTGGGCACGGGCTGCGTGCAGTTGCGGACAGACGATGGCACGACGCAGGGCGTTCAGCTCCCGGGCGGCGCTGCCACCACTTGCCCCGCAAGCCCACTGCATCGCTACTACGGTGAGCGTGCGCCCGGAATGATCGGGCTCACCGATTCGCACACCGATCTCATGGCGGGTGCGCGCAAGTACGACCTGGACCAGCGCGCTTCCGGCACCGAAATCCTAACCGTGAAGGTGAGCGAGAACGGCAAGCCGATCTGGTCGAAGGAGCTCACTTACGCGAGCTGCACGTTCGGCGCAGCGATCGCGGTCGCGCCCGGTAAAATCATGATTTGGGCGGCCGAGCCCGGGGAACGCAACAAGGGGTTGCTCATTGGCTTGGACGCCGCGAACGGTAACCAAATCTACGAGGTGCCCATCGCGGATTCCGTGAGCAACAGCCCGGAGTTCTTCAGGTACAACGGCAAGTACGTCCTGGCTGTGAATTGGGGGGCGCTCCGCGCATACGACCCCGCTACCGGCGCGGAAGCTTGGCGCGTGGGCCGCTAACCCTCAGCGCTTTTGTCCGGCCAGGCCGGTCTGATCGAGAAACACGTCGCGCACCGACGTCAGGTCATCACCTGAAAGAAAACCGCTGCGACCCAAGAGCCGCCCGGTTTCCCAGTTGGTCAAGCCGAGCTCCGGGCGATGCCACGCCCACTGGCCATCCACCCAGCGGGTGAAGCCGTTGCTCACGTACGGCGCTTCCACCGCTGCGTAGAATGCATCGAACGCGCCTGCCCGCGCCGACAAAATCGAGGCCACGAAGCGCGGGCTATATTGATTGATCAGCCGAACCGCGTCCGCGAAATCACGCGCAACTACCAGTGAGAGCTCGGGCGTGCCCTCCCACTCCCATTCTTTGCCGAGTTCGGCTTCGGTGATGGAGAGCGTGCTTTGAACCACCCCTTCCGAGCCGGGAACGACCGCGACTTTCGCGGACACGTCGCGCAGGGCTTGCGCGATATGGGGACCAAGTTTGTCGACCGCAGCGCGCTCTAACACCAGCACGTTCAATGTGTTGCACACCTTGCGATCGAGGCTGAAGCGAATGGCGTTCTTCACGAGCTCCGGGCTCGCGCTGGCTTCCACGAACATCCAGGCGCCGCCAGTGCCGTGCAAAGAAGCGGGAATACCGTGTTGCTTCGCGATGGCACCGAGTAACGCTACCGTGCGACCGGAGCCACGCGCTACGGCCAGCCGCACGCTGCGTTCGCAAAACAGCGCGTGCGCGGCGGCGTGCTCTTTACTACGCACCAACCCGAGCGAGCCCTCAGGCAACCCAGCGGCGTGCAGTGCAGGACGCAGGGCGTTTTCCTCAATCGCGATCGCGGTGCCGAGCGCATCCCCGCCGATGCGAAACACGGCCGCGTTGCGATTGCGCACGACGCCGGCCGCGTCGGCGAACACGTTGGGTCGCCCCTCGAACACGAACGCGACCACGCCCAGTGGCGCACGCCGGCGTTCGATTAGGTAGCCTTCGCCTTGCCGGCGCTCCATCACCTCACCGACGCGGCCCGGGGAATTCTGCCAGCCGCGCAAGCCCGCTATCATGTCGCGGCGCATTCGCTCGCTGAGCTCGAGCCGGCCGACGGCGCGGCCGCGAGCACGTGCCGACGCGACGTCCGCTTGGTTGGCGCTTTGCACGGCAGCAAAGGTGCTCTCGTCCTCTAACCGCGCAGCGAACTCCTCGAAGAAGCGGCGCAGAGCGTCGTCGCTCACCTCCGCCAGCCCAGCGAGTGCGGCGCTGGCACGAGCCACAGCGGCGCCTGCCGCCTCGGCCGCAGCGCGCGATATCACCACGAGCTCGCCGAGCTCAGCCAACGGCACCACGCGGTCCCCCGGCTCCAAAGAGGGCATGGGTAGGACGCGCTCGCCGACTAGGATCTGGACCTGACTCACGTGGCGTTTGTAGCAGAAGCGCCCGGATTTGTGGCACAACCTGGCAAATGCCAGGCGATTTCGCGGGTAGGCCGCGCCCCTCAACTCGGCAGCCCCGACACACGTGACGGGGAGCCGGGTATGCGTTGTAATGCGGGTTCCGTGACCAGCCCCGGCGATGAAGCCCCCTTAGTTGGAGACGCCGCCCGGCGAGGCCAGCCCGTGGATGCGCAAGCGCGTCTCGAGAGCTTGATGGAGCTGGCCTTCGCGCTTGCGGGGGCCGTTGGCTCAGCGGACGTAGCGGATCTGATCGTAGAGCAAGGCATGCGCCAGGCCGGGGCCGACACCGCCACCCTATATACTCTCGACGACGGTGGAGCAGGCCTCACCTTGCTGGCGCAGCGGGGCGTTGCACCGGAGGTGCTGAGCAAGATCCTGCGCATCAGTAAGACCGCGGGCAACCCCAAGGTCATGGGCACGTTGAACACTGGCGTGTCCGTGTGGGCCGAAACCGAGCAAGAGTACGTCCAGATATTTCCCGAGCTTGCGGGCACGCGGGCGACGGGGCCGCGTGCTAAAGCGTTCTGGTCAGTGCCATTGGTGGTTGAAGGCCACCCGGTCGGCTTGTTGGGCATGGGGTTTTATGCTGAGCACCCGTTCGCCCTCGAAGAGCGACGGTTCGTGGAAACATTCGCGAAGTTATGCGCGCAAGCGCTGCTCCGCGCCACGCGCCGCGAACGCGAAGTGCGTGCCGATAAGCGCCGCGAATTTTTGGGGCGCGCCATGGAGACCCTGGCATCCTCGCTCGACCTAGGCACCACGCTGGCACGCGTCGCCGAGCTTGCAGTGCCGGAGCTTGCCGATTGGTGCACGATCGACATTCAGGATTCAGGCACGGGCCTTCGTCGGCAGGTCGCCGTCGCCCACGTGGATCCCGCGAAGGTCGCGTACGCGCGCGAGATCGGCCAACGCTACCCGCCCGAGGTCGACGCGCCGACCGGCGCAGCGCAGGTCATGCGCTCTGGGAACTCGGAATTGTACTCGGAAATCCCGGTTGCGCTGGTCGAGCGCGCCGCCAAGGACGAGCACCACTTGCGTATCCTGCGCGAGCTGCGCCTCGAATCGGCGATGATCGTTGCGCTGCGCACCGCGGCTGGGCGAATCCTGGGAGCCATTACCTTCGTGTACGCCGAGTCCGGACGCCGTTACGGAACAGATGACCTGCTGTTTGCCGAAGATTTTGCGCGGCGCGCGGCGCTTGCGCTCGAAAACGCGCGCGCGGTCGGCGAGGTCGAAGCGGCGCGGGCGCGCGAACAAGCGATGCGCGAGCAAGCCGAGCTCGCGAGCACCGCCAAGGATCACTTCCTCGCTACCGTTTCGCACGAGCTGCGCACGCCGTTGAACGTGATCTTGGGTTGGGCCGTGGTACTGCGTGAGCGCGGGGTCGATCCCGAGGTGCAACGTGCGTTGGGTGTCATCGAACGTAATGCGCGGGCGCAGGCGCGTTTAATTGAAGACGTGCTCGATGTGTCGCGCATCGTCAGCGGCAAAATGGCGCTCAACCTCGGGGCGGTAAACGTGGGCGAGGCGGTGCGGGCGGCGGTCATGGGGATGCGTCCGGCGGCTGCCGCCAAGGGCATTGAGCTGCGCATAGACGAACCGAACGACGAACGCGCCTTGACGATCACCGCCGACTCCGATCGCTTGCAGCAGATTTTGTGGAATTTGTTGAGCAACGCGGTCAAATTCACTCCTAAAGGCGGCGTGGTTTTGATCTTCAGCGAGCGCGTGGGCTCCGAAGTGCGCATCCACGTCAGCGACACCGGGGAGGGTATCCCCGAGGGTGCGCTTCGTTACGTGTTCGAGCCGTTTCGTCAGGCCGATAGCTCGACCACGCGACGTCACGGTGGTTTGGGCTTGGGGCTCTCGCTGGTGAAGCAAATTGCCGGGGCACACGGCGGCACGGTCGAGGCCAGCAGCCTCGGCGAGGGGCGCGGTGCGACCTTCATCGTGCGCTTGCCGGCCCGCGCCGCGAGCGATGCCCTACGCGCTACGCCGCCCGGAAGCCGCGTGATGGATGTGCCGCCAACGCGCGCCGGGCTCTTGTATGGGGTCAGCGTGCTGGTGGTGGATGACGAGCCAGACGCGCGTGAGTTGGTCGCTGAGGCGTTCACCGCAGCTGGCGCCATCGCGCACGTCGCGGGTTCTGCCAGCGAAGCGCTGGCGCTCCTCACGGCGCAACGCCCTTCGGTCTTGGTGAGCGACGTGGGCATGCCTCACGAGGACGGCTACGCGCTGATGCGCCAAATTCGCGGCTTGCCGGCCGAGCAGGGCGGGCAGATTCCGGCGCTTGCGCTCACTGCGTATGCACGCAGCGTGGACGTCGAACGTGCGTTCGACGCCGGCTATCATGGTCACGTCGCCAAGCCTGTCGACCCGCTGCGCCTGGTCCAGCTCGTTGCAGGCTTGGTTGGTCGGAAACCGGTCGCGTAAGCCTCGCCGTTCAGGACGCGCCGCGGCGGACTCGCGCCTTGACCACCCGGCCCGGCTTCTTGATCTTCTTCTGGACCGGTTGCTTCAACACCAGCGCTTTGGCAGGCGAGTGAGCGTGAGCATGACCCGGGAGGTGCGGCGTGGGGTGCGAGTGGGGCTCTTGGCCGTCGTGCCGGTGCACGCGGCGCCCCGTACCGCCGAGCCGCAGCGTGTCTTCTGCCACGAATTCTGCGCCGCCTTGAATCACGCCACGCGTGCCGATCATGCGTCCCGTTGCCTCCTTGAGGTGGTCTGAGCGGCCGCGCATCACAATCACTTCTAGACAATGCTCATGGTTCAAATGGACGTGCATGCTCGAGCGCACCGCTTCCCCCAGATCATGTTGGAGCATGGTCAGGCGCTCCGAAAGCTCCCGCACGTGGTGGTTGTAAACGAGCGTCACTGCCGCGAAAGCCGGCACCTTGTCGGCCAGCGCGCTGCGGCTCACCTCCGCGCGTGTCAGGTCACGCAGCAGCTCGGAGCGATTGCAGCCCCGCTCCGCCGCCAGGGCATCGAGCTGATCAATCAAGCTCGACTCCATCGCCACCCCGAACCGAACCAAATTGTCCTTCGTGCTCATCACGCGCGCAGTGTACACCGGCCTTCGGCCCCAAATTGCCGGCAGATCTGGGGCCGCCGCCCCGGATCGCCCGATAGCCCCCGGCGTCGCTTTTCGCCGGCAGAGCGCCGCACGGGCGGTCCCGGCCCGGTACTGTATAGTGTCGGCATGGGGAGCCACTGCCGAATCCTGCTCGCTGATGATGACCCCACCGTGCAACGCACCGTGAAGCGGGTCGCTACAGAATTCGGACACGAGGTGTTGCAGGTGCACACCGGCAAAGCCGTGCTCGCCAACGCGCGTGAACAAAAGCCCGACTTGATTGTGCTCGACATCAATTTTCCGGACGCTGATGGCCGCGACCTGCTGGCCCAGCTGAAGGCAGACTCCAGCACCGCGCACATACCCGTCTTGGTCTGGTCGGCCCGCCACGACATGGAGAGCGAGCGGCGCATCGCGCTGTCACTGGGCGCGGAGGACTACGTCGAGAAAACAGACGCGCAGCTCTTGCTGCGTAAGATCGAACGGCTGCTGTTCCGGCTCAAGAGCGGCTCTTAAGCGCTCGGACGGGAGAGTTTTAGGACCCGCTCTGAGGGCTCGGAGCCGCGAGGCCCGTGCGCCAAAACGTGGGCCGCCAGTAGTACAACGTGGTCGGGTCTTCGGGCCACGGCGCACTGTCGTCCGGCGCCTCGAACGGATCGGACGCGACAATGGGACGAAAGCCAGGCTCAAGGGGCTCCTCTTCCGTCGCCGGGCGCACATCCCCCGCGAAGCGTTCCTCGATCGCGCCGCAGCTCTTGATATTGCGCTGAGCCTCGGCGAGGGACACGGCATTCTTGCCACCAGCGAGCTCGGGCCAGCGCAGCTGAGTCAAGTCATCCTCCCACAGGCACACTAAGCAAATGTCGTCCGAGCCGGGGGCCGCCTCGAAAACCAGGTGCCCACAAGCGGGGCAGGGGAAACGCGTGTCGGTCATGCGGCACTCAGCATAGCGCGTTCGCGGGACCCTATGCGACACTCGGTTCGTGCAAGAGCAGCTCGAACCGATCCTCTTCGTGCTCGCGATCGGCTCGGCGGTGGCCATCGCAGCCAAACGCATTGGCGTTCCGTACAACGTCGCGCTCGTGCTGGTGGGCGCAGCGCTCGTTTTCTTGCATGCGTTGCCCAGGACGCCGATGGACCCGCATCTGATCCTGGTCGTGTTCATGCCCATTTTGGTGTTCGAAGCCGCGCTGTTTACGGATCCTTCCGGGCTGCGGCTGGCGCGGCGGCCGATTTTGGCTCTCGCTGCGCCCGGCGTGCTGTTGTCTTTGGTCGGCACGGCCGCGGTAGCAATGTGGGCGCTCGCCTTGCCTTTGGCCGCGGCCCTGCTGCTCGGCGCCCTGCTTTCCATCACCGACACGGTCAGCGTGCTGCTGGCGTTTCGCAGCGTGCGCGTGCCGCATCGCCTGGCCGCGATCATGGAGGGCGAGAGCCTGTTCAACGACGGCACGGCGTTAGTCTTGGTCAGTGTCGCGACCGCAATGCTCGCTCAAGGGCATTTCCAGCCGGCGTTGGCGGCTCGCGCCTTGCTCATCGCGATCGTCGGTGGCGTCGCGCTGGGCGCGGCCTTCGGCGCGCTGGGCGCGCTGGTGCTGCGTCACACTCCCGACAACCTGACCGCGATTCTGGCGTCCTTGGTGCTGGTGTTTTGCACGTCTTTGGCAGCGGAACGGGTGCATGCCTCTGCGGTCATTGCCGTGGTCGTGGTGGGCGTTTTCGTGAGCCAGGCGGCGCGCCAGGTGCTGGACCCGTCGCGCGTGCTGGCCTTGCACGGCTTTTGGGAGACCGCTGGTTTCGTGCTGAATGTGTGGATTTTTCTGCTCGTCGGCATGCAGCTGCGCGGGCAATTGTTGATTGAGCAGGCGGGCACCATCGCGCTGGCGCTGTTGGCGCTGCATGTGGGGCGGGCGGTCGCGGTGTATGGCTGCTTCGCGCTGCTCCGCGCGCTCAACAAAGATACGGTGCCCATGCGTTGGCAGCACGTGATGGTGTTTGGTAACATCAAGGGCGCGCTGTCCATGGCGGCCGTCTTGGCGCTGCCTGCGTGGCTGGAGTATCGCGAGCGGCTGATCGCTGTGGTGTTCGGCGTCACGTTCGTGACCCTGGTGACGCAAGGCTTGCCCTTCGGACGTGTGCTGATTTGGCTTGGCATTCGTGATGATTCTGTAGACGGCGCGGCTGAGCTGGCGCGGGCAACGCTGATCAGCGCGCGCCGCGCGCAAACCGAGCTCGATAGTCTGCTCACGGATGGCCTCGTGTCACGCAAGCAGCACGCCGAGCGTTGGGCGGCCTTTCAACGTCAAATCATCGCCGCCGAGCGCATTCTGCGCGCCCCGAGCAGCGAAACCGCGCCCGATCACGTGGCAGATCTGGCGATACTCACCGCGCAAAAAACGGCCCTCCTGGAAGCGGCGCGGCGTGGCATCATCAGCACTGAAACGGCGCAGGTTCGCGCCGCCGAGCTGGACACTCACATCGTTGCAGCCGCGCTGCCCAAAAACGCCAATGGAGCGGAATAGATGCGCATTCTGATTGCCGGGGCAGGCCGCGCGGGCCTGAGCGTGGCAGCCTATCTGACCACTGCTAGCCACCAGGTCACGGTCATCGATCGCGATCCGCTCGTGTGCTCACGAGCGACCAACCAGCTTGGCATCGTGTCGTTCGTTGGGGATGCGGCAGACGCCGCGATCTTGGCGGAGGCTGAAGTACGCCAAGCCGAGGCGGTGGTGGCAATGTTGCACCGTGACGCGGACAATTTGGCGGTGGCCTCTTTGGCGAAGTTGGCGAACGTGCCGCGCGTCATGGTGCGCATGCGGGATCCGGACTACCGCGCGGTGTACGCCGCCGCGGGCGTGACGCGCATTTTGTCCGAAACCGAAATGTTCATCGGTGCGCTCGCCGCGGCCATCGAGCACGAGGCGGTGCGCCATGCGATGCTGCTCGGAAATGGCGAATCAGTCGCCTTCGAGGTACTCATCCCCGAGGACAGCAAAGTCGTCGGACAGTCCATCAGTGACATCGCAGCACTGCCGGAGTTTCCGTCGTCTTGCGTGTTCGCCGGTTTGTACGCGGCCGACGGCTCGGTGGAGGGCCCGCGCGGTGCCTCCGTGATTCGAGGCGGAATGACGGTGCTGATCGTCGCGCTTCGCGACCAGGTGACCCGAACCCTCGCGCTACTGATCGGCAAGGACGCCTGAACGGGGCGGTTCGCCGAAGCGAGGCGAAGCGCCGCACTCCGTTCTTCCGGACGCCTGGGAATTTGCTCAGTTATTCCCATAGGTTGGCCGCCAACGCCCGCCTGGTGCGTGGTTTGCTCTGTAGCCAGCCATGCGCAACCTCTCCCACGCGTCCAGGCTCGTCACCGCCGGAGCTCTGTCCAGTGCGATCTGCGCAGGCGCCGGCGTCATCGCATTTACCGGGCAAGGCTCGCTGAAGATTTCCAGCGCGCTGTTGGTGCTGGCGATCGTGGTTGCGCTGGTCGGCTACGCATACGCCGACAACCGCGGCCTGGGCTGGGGCGCGCTCGCGCTGACGGCCGCAACGCTACCCTTGTTCGGCGGGGCGTACGCGGTTGGCTCGGTGATCATGGCGCACCTCGGTGCCGCCGTCGCAGGCGGCGCGCTGATCGCGCTCAGCATCGCTGTCGCAGCCCTGAGCATTGGCGTCCTGATGCGCGCTGCTCGTCACAGCGACCTGGTGCCCCTTGGCGGCCCGGTGCGTCGCGGCGCCCCAATTGCACCGAGCGAACGCTGAACGTGCGCGGCGATGCGCCTCTTGGGGCACACGCCGCCACAGTTACTGCCGCGAATGGCGGCGAATTTTCGATGATTCCGCCCGGCACGATGCTTGCTCTGGATTGAACAGTAACAACGACGGAAGGCCCGTCCCTGACCAGGAGAACGTCATGAGCAACGATTCAAAGCGTGCAGAAGGCGCCGCCGAAGAGCTCGGAGGCAAGATTAAGGGCGGCGTGGGCAAGCTCGTCGGCAATGAACGCATGGAGGCCGAAGGCAAAGCACGCGAGCTCGAAGGCAAAGCCAAGCAAGACGCGGCCAAGGCCGCCGAGCGCACCAAGGGCAGCGTCGAGAAAGCCGTGGGCGCCGTGAAGAATCGCGTAGGCGCCGTCATCGATAATGAGCGGTTGCAGGCGGAAGGTCGCGCTGAGGAACTGCGCGGTGAAGACCGCCAAAGCTCGAACCGCTAACAGACTGCCGCAGCAGCGTCCGAAATGCAGTAAGGCGCGTCCGGCCTCGGCCAGACGCGCCTTTTCTCTATTTGTTTTCTAGGGCTGCCCCGCCGCCAGAGCGTCGCGGCGCGCCGGCCGTGCTCGCTCCGCTGCGCGCGGCCCGGGGGCCCCAAGCGTCGCTCCGCGCCGCGGAGCCCCAACTCACACGAAGGCGCGGAATCAGCCGAGCGCTTTGGCGGCCTCGAGCACGTGCTCCGCCGTCATGCCGAGCGCTTTCATGACTTCACCACCTGGCGCCGACATACCAAAGCGGTCGATGCCGAGGGCAATGCCGTCCAACCCCACGTACGGAGCCCAAGTGGAGCTCACGGTGGCTTCGATCGCGATGCGCTTGCGGCATGCCTTGGGCAGCACCTGCTCTTTGTAAGCGTCCGGCTGGCGGTTGAAGCGAGAAAAGCAAGGCATGCTCACCACGCGCGTTCCGCTGCCCAGAGTGTCGGCGGCCTTGAGCGCGTGCTGCAGTTCACTGCCGGCAGAGAGCAGAATCAGCTTTAGCTCAGTGGTCTCCTTGCGCGCGATGTAGCCGCCCTTAATTGCGCCTTCGCGGCGCGTAGCGACCGGAATTTCACTGAGCAGCGGCACGGCTTGGCGCGACAGCGCGAGCAGCGTGGGCCCATCCGTGTGATCGAGCGCCGCCGCGTACGCACCCGCGGTTTCTTCCGGATCTGCCGGGCGAATCACGTCCAAATTCGGGATCACGCGCAGGCCGGGAATGGTTTCGACCGGCTCGTGCGTGGGGCCGTCCTCACCGACGCCGACGCTGTCGTGGGTGAAGATGTAGATCACCGGCATGTGGCTGAGCGCGGCGATGCGAATCGCGGCGCGACAGTAATCCGCAAAGACCAGGAACGTGGCGCCGCTCGGGCGGAAGATGCCGTGGGCGGCGATGCCGTTCAACATCGCGCACATGCCGTGCTCGCGAATGCCGAAGCGGATGTTTCTGCCCATTTCGTGGCCCGGAGCGAAGTCGTCATTGCCGGCTTTGAGATCGCCGATGTAATTCAGGGTCGACCCGTACAGGTCCGCGCTGCCGCCAATCAGCAGCGGCACCTTTGCGGCAATGGGTTGCAGCACGTCTTGACCGGCTTTGCGGGTAGCGACCTTGGTGTCCGCGGGGAACACCGGAATAGCGGCCAAGAGCTCCTCGATTGACGGAGTTTTCTTGGCGGTATCTTGGGGCAGGGTGTGCGCGGACGCCGTGGAAGTGCCGAGCAACTCGGCGAGCGCCGGGTTCGCCGCTTGCCAGGCTTTGAACTTCTTCTGCCAGGCGTCATAGCTCGCGTTCAGCGTTTTCTTGTGCTCGGCGAAGTAGGCTTCAACCTCGGGAGCCACGTAGTAGGGCTCGGCCGGGAGCCCGAGTGCCTTGCGCGCTGCTTCCGCAAACTTGGCGCCGCCTTCACCGTGCGCCTTCTGCGTGCCTTCCACCTCGGGAATGCCCTTGCCGATCAGCGTCTTGGCGATGATCAGCTGCGGCTTGCCGCTGCCCGCGTTCTTGGCGCGCTCGTACGCGGCGTAGACCACTTCCATGTCGTGGCCTTCAATCGTTTGTACGTCGAAGCCGATGGCCTCGAAGCGCTTGGCGGCATCTTCACTCTGCGTGTCTTTGGCCATCGCATCGAGCGTGACGGCATTCGCATCGTAGATCAGGATCAGATTGTCCAGCTTGTGGTGGCCGGCAAACGCGATGGCCTCCATGGCCACGCCTTCTTGCATGCAGCCGTCACCTGCCAAACACACGATGTGATGATCGAAGATGGTGTGATCTTTGGTGTTGAAGCGCGCCTGGGCCATCTTGGCGGAGCTCGCCATGCCGACCGCGTTGGCAACGCCTTGGCCGAGGGGGCCCGTGGTGGTCTCAATGCCGCTGGGGGCGTGGGTGAGCTCCGGATGGCCCGGGGTCTTCGAGCCCATCTGGCGGAAGCGCTTCACCTCGGCGAGCGGCACCTCGGCATAGCCACTTAGGCACAGCCAGGAGTACAGGAACATTGAGCCGTGGCCGGCCGAGAGCACGAAGCGATCGCGGTTCAGCCACTCCGGATGATCGGGGCAATGACTCAGCGTGTGGCCGAACAACACCGCGCCAATTTCCGCGCAGCCGAGCGGAAGGCCAAGGTGCCCGCTTTGGCTCGCGTGCACGGCGTCAATCGCGAGACCTCGAGCGGTGGTGGCGGCCTTGGCGAGTACGTCTTTCTGAAGCGTCATGGTGGCGGGAGAATTAGCCCGAAGTTGCGACGGCTTCACCCACTTTTGACGAATCAGCCGTCCGAAAGCGGTTTGAGCGCGAAAGAAGGCGCTCGCGGCTCGCTAACCCGCGCAAATCTCGCGGTCGTACGTGCGAAGCAGGGCGAGGGCCACGGACGCAATCACCGGCCCGATGATCAAACCCATCAGGCCGAACACCTCCACACCGCCGAACAGGGAGATGAAGGTGAGCAGGGTGGGTACGTGGCCATGGCCGCCGACGAGCGTGGGGCGAATCACGTAGTCCGAAAGCACGACGACCACCAGGCCGCCCCAAAGCAGTTCGAAGATGCCGGCTCCGGGATGCCCGGTGACGATCAGCGCGACACCCACCGGCACCCAGACGAGCATGGTGCCCACTGCGGGTACGAGCGAGCAAATCGCCGTGAGGGTGGCGAGCAGCGCGGGCTCCGACACGCCGGACATCAAATAGCCGATGCCCGCAAGAAGGCCCTGCGCGAGACCGGTCAGCATGGTGCCGATGAACACCTCTTTGCCGACGTTTTGGAACTCGTACATGACGACGCGCGTGTGCTTCGGGTGGAGCGGCAGCATGCGTTCCGAACGGGCTTGGATCTCCGTCCAATGGCGCAGCACGAAGAACGTGGTCATGACCGTGAAGAACAGAGTCAAGCCGCCGCCCAGCGTGGCGCCGGCAACCGCGCCGATCCAATGCGCGAGGCGCGAGGCCGCATCAGCCGCGAGTGAACGCACGCGGCTCGTCAAATCGATCGGCCCGAAGGGCAGGGTGGCTGTGGCCTGTTGCAGGCGGTGGGAGAGCTTATCGAGCGCGCCCTCCGGCACGAAACCCTCAGCCAGATTTTGAGCGGCCGCGGCGCCGCGAATCACTACGAAGTAGGTGAGCCCGAACAGACCCCCCAGGATCAGGAGCCCGGATGACGCGGACAGCACCACCGCCGCCAGCACCGGGCGCTTCGAGCGCGCGGATAGACGCTCATACGTGCCGAGCAATGAGAAGGCGAGCAGCGTGCCCAGGAACAAGCCCGAAGACACCGGCGCCGCCAACGCCAGCAGCGCCGCCATTGCCACGAGCGCAAAAAAACCGAGCGCCCGACGCTGCGTAGGCGTTGACGGCGAACTGCGTGGCGGATCCGGAATCAAGCTCGAGCTCATGCGGCGTAACAGAGAACCTGAGGCATATCGACGCGCAACGCAACGGCACCTCCGTTCGTGCGCCGGCGTTCGCCGTGCCCGCTCGTGCAAAAGCCGAGGAAGAAGCCGGGTCGCGTGCGAGAGCCCAGCTTTCCAGTCTCCCGGTTCTGGCCCAACGTGCCCGCTCTCCCTCCCTCTACGTTCCCCTCAAGTCAGTGCTGCGACTGGCATACGAAGCACTCAGCCGCGCCGCTCGTGCAGCCGTCTTTGACGATGCAGCTGCCGAGCTTGCCGGGGGAAAACTCGCAGTTGTCGCCGAATTTGGAGCAGGGCGGCAGGGTTTGCTGGGCTTTGGTGCCCGTGGGACAGCCGGTTAGGGAGGCGAGGAGCAAGCAGCACAGGAATGGGCGCATGTTGGCCAGGTTATCAGTTGAACAGTTCCGAGACTGAGCGGCCGTCGTGAATGTGGGTGATGGCCGTGGCAATTTGCGGCGCGAGCGAGAGCACTTCGATCTTTTCCGAGCGCTTCTCGGCTGGGATCGGGATCGTGTTGGTGACGAGCAGCCGCTTCAGGCGGGACGCGGCCAAGCGCTCGAGCGCTTTGCCTGAGAGGACCGGATGAATGATGGCGGCGGATACGGAGCGCGCTCCGCGTTCGAGCAGAAATTCGGTCGCGCTGAAGATGGTGCCGCCGGTGGCGATTTCGTCGTCAACGAGCAGGCAATCTTTGCCTACGATGTCGCCGATCACGTGCGCGGCGCGGGCGTTCTCATCGTCGCCGCTGCGGCGCTTGTCGATGAACGCGAGCGGCAAATGCAGGCGCTGGGCGAAGCGGCCGGCGTCTTTGGCCTCGCCCACGTCAGCCGCCACCACGACGGTATTGGAGGTGTCGCCTTCCTTCAGCCGATCACAGATCGCTGGCACGGCGGTGAGTTGGTCCGCCTGGTTGGAGAAGAAGCCCTGGATCTGGGGCGAGTGCAGGTCCATCGTGAGCACACGGTCGGCGCCCGCGGTCGACAGCAGATCAGCCATCAAGCGCGCGGTGATGGAAATGCGCGGCTCGTCTTTCTTGTCGCTGCGGGCGTAGGGAAAGTACGGAATCACGGCCGTCACGCGCTGCGCAGAAGCGTGGCGAAGCGCATCGAGCATGATGAGCAGCTCCATGATGTGCTCCGACAAAGGCGAGCAAGCGGTTTGAACGACGAACACGTCTTGCTCGCGCACGTTCTCGTCGATCTTGATCTTCAAGTTCTCGTTCGAGAAGCGAACCGTGTGCGAACGCCCCAACGGGATACCCAGGTGGTGACATATTTCCGCAGCCAGCTCGGGGTGCGAGGCACCAGCAAACACTTTGAGATTGCTCGGGGTTCCGCTCATGGGCCGGCGTTCTAGCCGCAGTCCGCGCGGGCTGGGAACAAATCGCAAAAGAGCGGGTTGATCAGAGCGTTTCCCGCGCGATGCGCTATGTTTTGGAGAGGAAGGATGCGCCCATGAGCCGCTTACGTTTGCTCGGATCCGCACTCGCTATTGTTTGCATGACGACGTCGGGCGCTGCCTTGGCGCGCGGCGGGTTCCATGGCGGCGGGCGCGCCGGCGGCGGCGGCCATTCCGCGGGCAGCGGCCACGTTGTGGGCGGCGCTAGCTTTGGCGGCGGCGCGCGCGTCGGTGGCGGCGTACGTGCGGGTGTTGGCGCGCGCGGTGGCGGCGGGTACTACCGCGGTGGCGGCGGGTACTACCGCGGTGGCGGCGGGTACTACCGCGGTGGCG
>JBDTYJ010000071.1:0-18630 GCA_040005755.1 Pseudomonadota bacterium | reverse complement strand
GGTGATGCACAGAGACCAACGCTTCTTCACGCAGCCGGAGCTGTTTTGGCCCCA
Source organism: Pseudomonadota bacterium (assembly GCA_040005755.1). Classification (GTDB taxonomy): domain Bacteria; phylum Myxococcota_A; class Polyangia; order Polyangiales; family Polyangiaceae; genus PMG-095. The sequence goes on along the minus strand of JBDTYJ010000071.1, from coordinate 18,576 downwards.
GCGCTGGCTGCCTACGCCGACGCTGCCGCGCGGCGTATACATGCCGTTCGGCGCTGGCCCGCGCGTGTGCGTCGGCAATCACTTTGCAATCGCTGAAGCCATGCTCACACTGGCGGTGTTCTTACAGAGTGGTCAGTTCGAACTGACGCGCGGCCCTGTGCTGAGACTCACGCCGGCCATCACGCTCAGGCCAAGCGGCCCAGTGCCCATGCGCTTCGTGCGGCGTTGACGCAGCGCCGTTCCGTCGCATCGCCAGCGCGTTCTCGAATTGCGCGAGGAATGCTATGCCTTCCGGCATGCTGAATCCCCGTTCGATCCTCAGTCTCGGCCTGCTCGCGGTCACCATCGGCTGCGCAGGCGCACCCCCTCCCCCCGAACAGTCACCAACGCCGCCGACGTCGTCGCTGCCGCCAGCGCCGATCGAAGTCGCGAAATCCCCCGCGCCGCCAGAAAAACCGCCGGAGCCGCCGAAGGCCGAAAAGCCTCCGGCGCCGATCCCGGTGTTCAAGATCACCGAAGGCATCGCCACACCCGAAAGCGTGCTCTACGACGAAGCCAACGACCGTTACTTGGTCTCCAACATCGACGGCAAGCCCGACGGCGTCGATGGCAACGGATACATCACCGAGATCTCCCCGGACGGCAAAGTCAGCAAGGCGAAGTTCATTGCCGGCGGTGTCGGCAAGGTCAAGCTGGACGCGCCCAAGGGCACCGGGATCTCTGCTGGCATCCTTTATGTTGCTGACATCACCGTGGTACGGAAGTTCGACCTCAAGACCGGTGCCCCAAAAGGAGACATCGCGATCCCTGGCGCGACCTTCTTGAACGACATTGCAGTCGCGAAGGATGGCCGCGTGTTCGTCTCCGACTCGGGCATCAAGTCGAGCGCTACCGGCTTCGATCCGACCGGCTCGGACGCGGTGTACGTGATCGAAAAAGGCAAAGTGAAGCCGGTCGCGAAGGGCAAAGATCTGGGCGGCCCGAACGGCCTGCTTGCTGTCGACAAAGGCGTATTGGCCGTCACGTTCGGCAGCAACGAGCTGTACCGCCTCGATGAAAAGGGCCAAAAGCAAGACGCGACCAAGCTCCCCGGCGGCGGTCTAGATGGCATCGCCCAAGCAGGCGACTTGCTCTTGGTCTCCAGCTGGCAGACCTCCAGTGTGTACCGCGGAGCTCTCGGCGGCAGCTTCGAACCCGTGCTGACCGAGCTCAAAGGCCCGGCTGACATCGGCTTCGATAGCAAGCGAAAGCGCGTCCTGGTACCGCGGTTCTTGGAAAACGCGGTCGAGGTTTACGACCTTAAGTAATTGCCGTCGCACTAGCGCTGGCAATACTCACAGGGAAACCACGCCCCGGACGGCAGCGGCGCCGATGTGGGCGCGCCACTGCCGTCCGGGGCAGACGCCAACAATCGCGTCACAGTGTGAAAGTCCCGTCCCGCGCACCGTGAAAACTCGGTCGTAAGGGCCAGTTGCGACTGTGCTGGCACTGCTTCACGCGCAGCTGCCAACTGACCGTCAGGCGTGGTAAGCTCTGCGGGGTAGAGGGCTGAGTGTTTTTGGGAACGCGCATGTGAGAAATCACAAAGCGCAATGGGGACCACATGACTGCCAGAATCCTAGTTGTGGAAGACGACGAAGAGACGCGCGAAGCCGTTGCAGGTGCACTTCGCGATTTGGGTTATGACACCTCTGTGTGTCCGGACGCGCGCACGGCGCGGGCGCATCCGGATGTGGACGTCGTCATGACGGACATTCGAATGCCCGGCGAGAGCGGGCTCGAACTGTGCGCGGAAATCGCCGGCAACCGCCCGGATCTGCCGGTCATTCTGATGACAGCATTTGGCGACACGCGCGCGGTCTCGCTGGGCCTCCGTGCTGGCGCCGCGGATTTTCTAGCAAAGCCCTTCTCGCTTTCGGATCTGGGAGCCGCTGTCGGACGCGCGCTCGAACGTCGTAAACGCAGCACGCGTGTCACTCGGCTCGCCGATGTGGCCAGCGCAGGAGACGCTCCCCTGCCTGGCGTCGTCGGCTCCAGTGCGATCATGCGGGCCATTGCCGAGCGCGTGCGGCAACTTGCCAACCAACGTGCGCCCGTGCTCATCACCGGCGAAACCGGCACTGGTAAGGAAGTGTTTGCTCGCGCCATTCACGCGCTGAGCGACCGGCGCGAGCAGCCATTCGTGGCCTTGAATTGTGCGGCTTTGCCCGCGGAACTCATCGAAAGCGAGTTGTTCGGGCACGCCTCCGGCGCTTTCACCGGCGCCGCACGCCAGCACAACGGTCTGTTTCGCGACGCGGATCGGGGCACGCTGTTTCTCGACGAGATTGGCGCGATGCCGCTCGGCCTTCAGGCGCGGCTCCTGCGCGCGATCGAACAGAGCAGCATTCGGCCGGTTGGCAGCGTTGGCGAGATCGCAGTCAACGTGCGTATCGTTGCAGCGAGCAACGCGCGGCTCCGTGATCTGGCGGATGCCGGGCGCTTCCGAAGTGATCTCTTGTTTCGGCTGAGTGCGTTCGAGCTGGATTTGCCCCCATTACGGGAACGCGACACAGACGTGCTTGAGCTGGCCACGCATTTCCTGGAAGCGTTCTCGACGACGGACAGTCCGATCATCCTCGGCGAAAGCGCGAAGGAGGCCTTGCTCAGTTACTCTTGGCCCGGCAATGTCCGTGAGCTCGAGAACGGAATGCGCGCCGCAGTAGCGCTAACCCAGGGTAAAACGTTAGAGGCAAGCGGTTTACCGCTCCGCGTGCGCGAGGCGCACAAAACGCGTTGCGGCAGCGGAACGCGTGTGGATCTGGACGCGCTGGAGCGCACCCATATCGAACGGGTGCTACGTGAAACCGGTGGCAACCGCTCGGAAGCAGCGCGCCAATTGGGTATCGACCGCGTCACCCTGTACAGAAAGATGAAGCGCTACGAAGTCTCCTCTTGAACACGCGCGGAGCGCCCGCCTTCCCAGCGCGGGAAGGCGGAGCTCCCTCACTGCTATTTCGATTAGCTTTCGCTAACGAGCCCCGGGCGGCTGCGTGGCGGCACATCGATCGCTAGGCGATCCAGCTTGCGATGTAGGGTTCGGCGATCGATACCGAGCAGGCGCGCGGCCCGCGCGCGGTTGCCCTCTACTGACCGCAGCACCGCCTCGATGTGCTGGCGTTCGACGGCAGACCAGCGCGGATCATCAGCGCGCAGATCTGGATTGCTACGGCGCGACTGCACCACTTCGGGCAAGTCGCTCTCGCTCAAGTGATCGAAGGCAGCGACAGTGACGGCGTACTCAATCGCGTTCTTCAATTCGCGCACATTGCCGGGCCAGCGGTAGGAGAGCAGCGCTCTGGCCACCGCGGTAGAGAGCGTGCGTACGGTTTTCCCCAAGCGCCGCGACGCATCTTGCACGAATATTTCAGCGAGTAGCAGGGCGTCGTGCTCGCGCTCGCGCAAAGCCGGGACCGTAACCTCCACCACGGCCAAGCGGTAATACAGGTCCTCCCGAAACACGCCACGTTGGACCAATTCCTGAAGCGGAATGGACGTCGAAGCGAGCAGCCTAAAGTCCGCCGGAATTTCCTGCGTACCACCGACGGGTCGCACGCTTTTTTGCTGGAGCACGCGCAGCAGCTTTGCCTGCAAATCGAGCGACAGCGAGCCAACATCGTCGAGAAAGAGCGTGCCGCCGTGTGCCGCGCGCACCAGCCCCGGGTGGGCCACGAGCGCGCCGCTAAACGCGCCTTTGACATGGCCGAAGAGCTCGCTCTCGGCGAGCGACGCCGGGATCGTGGAGCAGCTCACGACGACGAACGGCCCCTGATTGCCCGCACGCTTGCCGTGCAACAGGTTGGCCACCAACTCCTTGCCCGTGCCCGTCTCGCCGGAAATCGTCACGGTGACGTCGGATGCTGCAAGTTGCGTGACTCGCTCGCGGAGCTCCCGCATCTTGGGACTATTCCCGATCAGCTCCAAGCCTTGACTGGGTCCTGGGCGGACACCCGAAAGGCTGCTGGCAATGGCCTGCTCCGAGACCAGCCGCCGTGCAATGGCCGCGATTTCGGCGGCCGGTGCCGTCGTTTCGAGGTAGTCCGCGGCGCCCGCGCGCATCGCCTCGATCGCCGATTCCAAGCCCGCGTCCCCTAGAACGACGACCGGTACGCCGGGGTGTGTTTCCTCCAAAGAGCAGCGCACGTCAGCCACGCTTTGACCAAGGCGCTTGGGATCCACCACGACCAAATCCACCTCGCCGGCGCCGTCCGTATCGCTAGCGGCTACCGCAGCAACGCCCAGAGCATCCAACTCCAACCGCAGCGGCTCGCTCGAACCGGGCATGAACAAGATTGACGGTCGTAACAAAGTGCAAATCCTCCCGCAGAAATTACTTCCTCTCAAAGTACGCGGATGTTCCGTCGCCCCGCAAGCAGTTCCGTAGTTACGCGCGCCACTCGCAGCGCGGCCACGTCTCGCAAATCAACGCGTTGCGCTGCTACGTTTCGGCAGCGTGCACGGTCGTCCGCGGAGTGAGGCGAACTGCAACAGGACGCCACGTTCCCCTGAAAACTGCAGCGTAATTTCGATACCTGCTCGTCGGTTCCCCGAGCCTGCCGGATTCCGCCGGTCAGCTGCGACTGAGCGCTCATAGCGACGGCCAGATTGGTCATGGCACTTGGGCAGTCTCGGATAAAGTGCGGGATAGGCAATGAACCGTGGGCCCGACTGAATTGTCAGCACTGCTTCCGGTCGGGGTGGCCTCGGCGATTCTGTGCAAGGAGACCTGGGTCACCGCAGTCTCGGACGTCATGATCGGGGCGTGCTGTGCAGCCGTCGTGGGTGCCCTAACGTATCTCTCACGCCGCTTGCTGCCCTTCCGTGCCGCGTCCGTTCCGTTGAGTGCGTTCCTTTTACTCACCAGTCTGGCGCACTTTTCGTTTGCGCTCGGGATCCTCACGCGGGACTCCTTCGTACACCGCGGTTTGCTCGTACTCACAGCCATCAGCGCGGCCACCACCGTCGCGTTGCTTCGCACCTTCGTGAAGCGCGTCAATTGGATCCATCAGCGCGAAGAGGACGGCCAGCGGCGCGAGGCCGAGCTCGCATCAGTCGTCGAACAGGTCTCGCTCGCGTACTCACGCGCGCAGGAGCAGGCCGAGCTGAAAACACAAATCTTCACCAACGTGAGCCATGAGCTACGTACGCCCCTCACGCTGATCTTGGGTCCGATTCAGCAATTGCGGGAGGCGCCTGATACGACCAAAGAACAACGCGATGCGTTGGGCGTCATCGAGCGCAATGCAGCCCTTCTTCTGGGCCACGTCACCGACTTGCTAGAGTTGTCCCGCGCCGACGCCGTGGGCGTCATGCAAGACCTTCGGCCCACCGACCTCGTGCTGATGCTGAGCACCCTCAGCACCAGCTTTCGCACGCTGGCGCAAGACCTCGGCATCTCGTACCAGGTACACCTCCCCGCCTCAGCTCACACCGTGCTCGTAGACCCGGAAAAGCTCGAGCGCATCGCGATGAACTTGCTGGCCAATGCCTTCAAATTCACGCCTCGGGGCGGACAGGTCGTATTCCGCATGGAGCTGCCCCGCTCGGGAGAGCTCCGACAGGCCGACCTCTTGCTCAGCGTAGATGACAACGGTCCCGGCATCCGCGAGGAAGATCGGGAGCTGGTTTTCGAGCGTTTTCAGCAATTGGATGCCAAACCGAATCGCGCGTTCAGCGGCACCGGCCTGGGCCTGGCCATTGTGCGCGAGTTCGTTTCTGCCGCCCGTGGCACGATTCGCGTCGAGCGGTCGGAGTTAGGGGGCGCGCGCTTCGTCGTGCGCATGCCGGTGGAGGAAGCTGAGGCCGCAAGCGAGCGCGTCTCGGACGGCTTCATGAGATCTTCCGGCAGCGCCGAGATGCTCGCGCTGCGCCCCGCCCCGACGCCGGTGCCGCGTTCCGGCCAACCCGCCCGTCTACCACTGGTCTTGGTCGTCGAAGACAATCCGGACATGAATCGCTTCGTGAGTTCGAGCCTGCTTTGCGAGTTCGAGGTCACGGCTGCGTTCGACGGGCCGCAAGCATTGGCGCAACTCGAAACCCTAACCCCCGATCTGATCGTGACGGACTACATGATGCCGCACATGAGCGGCGGCGAGTTCGTCCAGGCATTGCGCGCCAAGCAAGCGCTTTGCGATGTGCCCGTCCTCGTGCTGACCGCGCGCGACGACATGGAGTTGCGGGTACGCCTGCTCAATGACGGGGTGCAGGATTGGTTGACCAAACCATTCACGGTCAAAGAGCTGGTCGCACGAGCGCGCAATCTGGTCAGCGCGCGCCGCGCACGCGCCATTTTGCGATCCGAGCTGATGTCGCGCGAGTTCGACATAGGCGAGCTTGCCGGGCAACTCGCCGAGCGTAAGCGGCAGCTCGAAAACCTGCTGGGCTCGCTCACGCACGCCTTGGAGCAAGCCGAGCTGGCCAGCCGCTTCAAGACAAGCCTATTGCGACTCGTTTCGCACGAGCTGCGCACACCGCTTGGCGCCCTACAGCTGCAGCTCGAGAGGCTGGCGCGAGAGCACTGCGGACCGCTGAATGAGGTTCAACAGGACGTGATCGTGCGCATGCGCCGCTCATTGGCGCGCCTCACGGACATGATCCAATCGCTGCTCGAGTATGCGCGCATCGAGAGCGGTCGTCTGGCCCTGACCGTGGAATCCTTCGACGTGCGCGCCATGTGTCGCAGCGTGGTCGACGACTTCGCGCTGCAAGCCGAAGCCAAGGGCTTACGCCTGCGTTTGTTGAGCCCGGAGGAGCCGTCTTTTTTCGACACTGACCTGCGCTTGTTGCGTTTAGTGTTGGTTAATCTGGTCGCCAACGCGCTCAAGTTCACCGGCGCGGGTGAAATCACGGTGTCGGTCGAGTGCACGTCGACGCGCTGCTTGTTGGAAGTGAGCGACACGGGCCCTGGCATTCCGGCAACGGCGCAGACCTCAGTCTTCGAGCCGTTCTTTCAGGGGGAATCTGCGCATTACACCCAGCATTCACAGGGAGCCGGGCTGGGCCTTTCCTTGGTCCGGGAAATGCTGCAGGCGCTGGGCGGCAGCGTCGAACTCGAGTCGGAGCTGGGCGTCGGAACTACATTCCGCGTGTCGGTGCCAAGCGGCGCGCATGTCGCCGCGCTGCCAGAGCTGGCGCTGCCTGAGCGAAACACCGCGTAGCCAAAGGATTTACGTAGCGGAGTAAGTACGAGCATGTGCGCTTGAGGCACAGCCTGCATGACAATCCCATCGAGTGGTCGCCGGCGCCCATCGCGTTGGGATTTGCCCAAACAAGCCCAAACAAGCCCAAACAAGCCCAAACAAGCCCAAACAATTCAGAATGCTAGACCGCGAACGAGGTCCTTTTATCCGGACCGTATTTTCCGTACACTACCCTGCTCCAGGAGGGCCGCTGCGCGTACCAATCGCGACGCCGAGATCACGCAATACGCGGCGCGCATCCCATCTTGCTTCATCTGTTGGCTCCTGCGGGAGCAGAGGTCGGTCATGAATTCACTGCACGTATTGCTGGTCGACGACGAAGAAGCCCTGCTGCGTAGCCTGGCGCGCGAGCTCGCGAGTTTGGGCTGGCAGGTGGAAACCGCCGTGGATTCCGTGAGCGCCGTGCGCGCGCTACAAGCGCGCGATTTCGACGCCTTGGTGCTCGACTTCCAGCTTCCGGGTCCGGACGGAGTGCAACTGCTCGGCGAGCTCGATGGCCTGTCGGCGCGACCCGTCACCATCCTGCTCTCCGGTCATCTGAATGTTGCGACCACCGTGCGAGCCGTTCGGAGCGGAGCGAATGACGTGCTGGAGAAGCCGGTGTCCGGGCCACAGCTTGACGCGCGCTTGCGCGAGCTGCTGACGGATCGCGCCGCGCCGGCTCCCGAAAACCGCGCGCCGAGCGGCGTTGCGAACAGTGAGCTTCGCAAGATCCTGGGCGAAACGTCTGGGATGCGCGCGGTGCGCGAGCAGATGCAGACAGCCGCACGCTACCCCGAGTTGTTTTTGACCATCATGGGCGAAAGCGGCACCGGCAAAGAGCTCGTGGCGGAGGCCATTCACGTCTTGGCAGGAACGGGCGGGCGCTACCTGCCAGTTAGCCTCGCGGCGATCCCGGAGCATCTGATCGAAGTCGAGCTTTTCGGCAGCGAATCGGCGAACGGCCAGTCGCTGCGACCCGGTTTGTTCGAGCTCGCAGGCCATGGCACGCTGTTCTTCAACGAGATTGGTGATCTGCCAGCGTCGTTGCATCCCAAGTTGCTGCGCGTCATCGACACGCGCAAGTTCCGTCGGGTCGGCAGCCAAGTGGATTTGCCGCTGCACGCCCGTTTGATCGCTGCGACGCGCCGACGTCCGTCGAGCTACGATGCGCAGGCGGAGTTGTATGATCGCCTGTCCGCGTTCACGATCGCACTCCCTGCGCTCCGCGATCGCATTCCGGACATCGCGTTGATCGCCAATCACGTGCTGGCTGAGTTCGCGTCGAACGCGAACGCACCCGTGCTCACTCTCACCCCGCAGGCAATCGACGCGCTATGCGCCCATCAATGGCCCGGCAATGTGCGTGAGCTCGAGATCGTCCTCTCGGAGGCGGCCGAGGCCGCGACCCGTCCGAACCTCAGTGTAGAGGAAATTCAGGCGGCAATTCGCAGCCACGGTATGCCTGCAGAACGGGAATTCCTGATCGAGACCGCGAGCGGTACGTTCCCGACGGCGCCGCCCACATCTGAACCGCTGCGCATTTTAGAGCGGCGCATGATTACGGACGCCTGGCAGAGCTCTGGCCAGAACCTGAGCGCCGCCGCGCGCAGCCTTGGCTTACCGCGCACGACGCTCCGCGATCGGCTCAAGAAATACGGGCTGCGCTGAGCCCAGCACGAGCCGCTCAGCGTGAGTGGCTCGTATTCAGCCGCGCCAAGTGTAACGCTAGCCGGCGATACAGCTCGGTCGCCAAGCGCGGGTCTCCGCAAATTTCTGCGAAATCGTCGGCGCGCACACGCAATAAGCGCGCCGCCTGTTCGCACTTGGGCAGCTCTCCTTGACCGAGCACACCCACCAAAGACTCAGCGTACAACAGCGCGCCCGCCCCCACGCGGCGCCCGTCCGGGTAGCACACAGTGCCATCGAGCACGATGTACGAAACCAAATCGTTGGCCACGACGCGCGGCACGCTTTCGCCCAGCAGGACTTCGATCTCGACCGCCGCGGACAACGCCGTCAACGCGAAAGACAAAGGCAAATCGACAAGCAGTGGGCTCTGTCGTGCGCGCTCTAAATCGGCCGCGTTCAGCCCGCGGTCGCGATCGTTTCGTTTCACGAAGCGCTCTCCAACTTCGACCACGATCGCCGTCGCGTTGTCACGGCCGAGCTTGCCGGCGTGCGCGATCAACCGCTTTGCGGCGTGCTCTGCGGAGCCCTCGCGAAGGAACTCAGACAGCTCGGCTTCACCAGCAATTTGTCCGTACACGCCGTCGCTACAAACCAAAATGCGGTCGCCGCGGCTCACGTCGACGAACAACGTGTCGACCGTGACCGCGTCACTGATGCCCAGCGCATTGGTGATGCCCGAGCCCTGCGAACCAGCAACCAGCCGCCCGAACCCGTCCGTTCTGGCTGCGCGCTGCGTCGTGTGATCCGAGGTGAGCTGCAGGACCGCACGCTGACGCGCGAGGTAAACGCGCCCGTCGCCAGCATGCGCAATGAAGGCGTGGTCGCGCGCGAACCAAACCACGTCGATGGTCGTGCCCATACCGCGATGCGCTGGGTCCTGCTCAGCGTCGGCACGGATTGCCGCATTCGCGCGTTCGACCGCGCGCTTCAACTCGGCGAACATGGCACGCCGCCGATCCAGGTCGCAGCGAGCCACGTAGGCCTCCAGGACGCGCTGCGCAGCGCGTGCGGACAGCGCCCGTTGCACCTCATCGATCGCAAGCTTCGCCGCCACTTCACCCGCCTGATGACCGCCCATGCCATCGGCCACCGCAAACACCCCGATTTGCGGGGCGACGAGCGCCGCGTCCTCGTAGTGGTCTCGGGTCGCCCCGACGTCACTTGCCAGCGCGTATTCGGCCCGGAAGTCGAAACGGGGCAAGATCGAGAGCATCAGGGGAAAGCATAGACCTTTCGTGGTAAACGCGCCCAGTGCGGATTCTCGCCATTGAAACCTCCAGCCGACGCGGCTCGGTCGCCTTGCTCGAAGATGAGCGCGTGATCGCCTGCCTCGAGCACGAACAGCCCAACTCTCACGCCGAGCGCCTGCTACCCATGGTCGAGCAGCTCCTCACAGAAGCCGGCTGGCCGAAATCCAGCTTGGATCGCCTGGGCGTCGGGGTCGGGCCGGGGTCATTCACTGGCCTGCGCGTTGGGATCGCTCTGGCGGAGGGGCTCAGCGTCGGACTCGACCGCCCATTGTGCGGAGTAAGCTCGTTGTGGGCTATGGCGTTTGGAGCGCTCGCAGAGCGCCCCGGGCCATGCTGCGCGCTCCTGGACGCGCGCCGTGAGGAACTGTTCGTCGCCGTGTACCAGTCCGCGTTCGCCCCGCTGTGCGCCCCGCGCACGCTGCCGACCCAGGATTTGCGCCCTTTTCTCGACAACTTGGCGGTCATCACCGTCGTCGGCGAAATAGCGCGGGATCTCGATCATGGTCGCACGGCCCTCGCCGGGCCAGCCCTCGACCTGCCCCATGCCCGCTGGGTCGGGGCCCTCGCAGCGCAGTTGAACGAATCCGAGTTCCCTCCCGAGCCCGAATACGTGCGCGGCATTGGCGCAACCCTCCCGGACCTGCCCGCGTCCGCGCTCCGTCCCCAATAGGGCGTGACGCTGCGCGCCTGGCTCGGGTAAGGTCCCGCTCGATGCCGCCTTCTACCGACGCCGGTCAAGAAGCGGAACAGCGCCTGCTGTCGCGCTACGGTCGGCGCTTTTCCGCAGGCAGCGTGCTGTTTCGCGACGGCGAAGCTGCAAACGAGGCTTTCCTCTTACAGGATGGGCGCGTGCGCCTGATCAAGCACGCGGGAGCCATGGAGCGCAGCCTGCGCGTCGTGCGGCCCGGGGAGTTATTCGGAGAAGGCGCGCTGGTAAAAGGCGCCGTGCGCACCTCGACTGCGCTCGCGCTCGATGACACGGTTGCCCTAGCCTTCGATCAAGCCACGTTCGATCAAGTGCTCGCGACCAGCCCAGAAGTCGCGGCGCGCGTGCTCTCGCAGCTGATTCGCCGGCTGCGCGACGCCGAAGATCAAATCGAAATCCTAATGCTGCGCGACGTGCAGTCCAAAGTGGTCGTGGCCTTGATCAAGCTCGGCCAGCAACAGCTTGCCCAGGACGGGCGGCCCGATGGCCAAGTCGCCTTGCTGCTTTCGCCTTTGGAGCTTTCTGCCCACGCTGGCTTGGATGTCGACACCGTAAAGCGCATCGTGCTCCAGCTACGCGATCGCGGATACCTCCGCATCCATGAAGAGCGAGTGGAAGTGCCGGATTTGGACCACCTAAGAGAACTGTACAGCCTGCTCGGCGTGAAGGATCAGCTCCGTGGGCCGACGCGCGAGCGGGGCCACGCTTGATGCGACGGGCCGCCCTCGGCGCACTGCTCGTCGCACTTGGCGTCGGCTGCTCATCCTCCAAGAATGCCGGAACCGGCCCCGGGGCCCACGATCCAGCGCGGATGAGCGAGAGCGAGTACGACATCGCGCGAGATCTGTGGCTGCGACGAAACCAGCCACGCGAGGCGCTCGCGCACGCCCTCAGGGCAGTGGACCTTGATGACAGCAACGCGGAGGCGGCGCATCTGGTCGCGCTGTTGTACCTCGACTTTTGTGCGCGCGGTCCCGCGGAGTGCCGCCTGAACGAGGCGGAGAAACACGCGCGACTCGCGCTCACCGACCGCGCCGATTTTCGCGAGGCCAAGAACACGCTCGCGGTCGTGCTGATCCACGAGCACCGCTACCCCGACGCGATCGCCGTCTTGAAGCCGCTGACCGAGGACATCCTGTACCAGACCCCTGAAAATGCCTGGGGAAATCTGGGCTGGGCTTACCTGGAACAAGGCTCCTTCGACCTCGCCATCGACGCCCTCAAGCGCAGCGTGGCCGCGCAGCCGGTGTTCTGCGTCGGCAGCTACCGCCTCGGCGTCGCGTTCGAGCACAAACAAGAGTTCACCAGCGCGCTGGATGCCTTTACGCGTGCACTGGAAACAGACGCTCCCGGTTGTAACTCGATGCAGGAAGCGTTTGCGGCGCGCGCCCGCGTCGAGCTGAAGCTCGGCAATGCTGATTCAGCTCGGGCGGATCTCGATCGCTGCGCGACGCTGTCGGGAAAGACCGACGCGGGCAAAGAATGCAGCGCCACGCTGCAAAAACTCAAGTAATCTCGGGGCCCCCATGCCCACGGTCGGAACTTTTCTGCGCCAACTTCGAGAAGCGAAGTCACTGAGCGTCGAGGAGATTTCGCGAGCCACGCGTGTGCCGCAGTCCAGCGTCGAACGCATCGAGGCCGATCGCTTCGACGAGCTACCGGGCGAAGTATTCGTGCGTGGGTTCTTGAAGTCGTACGCGCGCGCGCTCGGCGTGCCGGCTGAAGAGGTGTTGGCTCGCTACACCGCGAGTCGGCGCGTCGCATGGGTCACGCCGTTGCCGATGTCGAGTAACGCCAAGCCCGCGCGCACGCGACGCTTCGGCGTGGCCATTGCCTTCGTGTTGCTCTTGATCTTGTTCACGCTCGCGTTGAGCATCGTGCTCAAGCCCCGCGGCGATGACATGCCCCAAGAGTTGTCAGGTCATCCGTCCCTGACGCTGACACGGTCCGCTTAGGGTCGTGCTCACCCGACGCACGGCGAGCCCCGCACGCGTCGCGCTCGCGTTGTTGTTGCGTCGCGTCGAATACGGCGAGTCGGACCTCGTCGTCACGTTGCTCACGGAAGACATCGGTCGCGTGTCGGCGTTGGCACGCGGCGCGCGCAAGAGTGTAAAACGCTTCGGCGGTGTGCTCGAGCCGATGCACACCCTGCGCGTCAGCTATGACGACCGCGCGGGCGCCGAGCTGGTGGTGTTACGTGAGGCGAAATTGGAGCGCGCTCGTCCCTATTTGGTGACAAGTCTCGAACGCATGCAAGCCGCCGGGCAAGCCCTCAATTGGGTGCGAAAAGCCGCTCCGCCCCGTACCCCCGAACCCGAAGTGTGGGCCGCGATGGCGGTGTTGCTCGACCATTTGGGTGACCCCGACGACCAGGCGTCGCCGCGCGCGCGTTTAGCGGCGGCGGGGCTGCGTTTGCTGTTCGCGTTCGGGTGGGGCATCGACTTTGAGCGCTGCGTCAGTTGCGGAAAAGTGGCGGCCGCCGGCCAGGCAGCGCGCGTCGATGCGGCGCGCGGCGGGCTCGTGTGCCGCGAGTGCGGTGGCGCGCGGCGCCACTTGTCGGGTCTCGACCGCGAGGCGCTGCGCGGCGCCGCGGAAGGAGGTCAAATCACAGACGAGCTCGCTCCCCTGGCGCTCGAGCTGGTCGAACTCGCGCTGAAAGCCCATGGCGGCATCGAGTGATGCCTCACTGATCTGCCCGAGAAACTCGTCAAACCTGGGCCAGGTGGGGTACACCCCGGTACGTGAGCGGGCAAAGCGAGCAAAGAAAGATCACCGGTCGAGCAGGGATCGTCGCGCTCGGCACGCTACTCAGCCGCATGCTCGGTCTAGGTCGCGATCAGGCCATCGCCGCGCTATTCCCGCGTGCCGTCACCGATGCGTTTTTCGTCGCGTTCCTGATCCCGAACGTGCTGCGCCAGCTGCTCGCTGAGGGGGCGGTTCAAAACGCCGTCTTGCCGGTGTTGGCCAAGATTCGCGAACGCGACGGCGACGACGCCGCGCGCCGCTTTTTTAGCGCCGCGCGCGGCCTGTCGCTTTCGATACTTTTCTTGGTCAGCGTGCTGGGCGTCGTCTTCGCACGGCAGCTCGTGGCGCTCTTCGCCGACGGCTACAAGAGCTACCCGGGCGAGTTCGAGCGCACCGTCATGCTGACACGCTGGATCTTCCCCTACATCTTCTTCATGGGCACCGCGGCGCTCGGGGTAGCAGCGCTGAACACGTATCAGCGGTTCGTGGCCACGTCCTTCGCCCCCGGCCTGCTGAATGTCTCGTTCATCGCACTCGGCCTCGGATTGCCGAATTTTTTGGGCGCACACGGGTACGACCCGGCGCTCGCGCTCGCCGTCGCTGTGCTTGCAGGTGGGGTACTGCAAATGATCGCGCAGTGGCCCAGCCTGAAGGCGATCGGCTTCTTTGCCGCGCCCACGCTCGAGCTCGGCCATCCCGGCGTACGCGAGGCGCTGCGGCGGATGGGCCCGGTGCTGGTTGGCATGGGCGTTTATTACGTGGATGTGGTGCTCGCCCGGCGCTTTCTCTCGCAGCTCGGGCCAGGTTCGCAGAGCTATTTCGGCTGGGCCCTCCGGCTGTGTGATTTCCCACAGGGCATCTTCATCATGGCGCTCCAAACGGCGGCCCTACCCAGCTTGGCGCGCCTGGCCGCGCGCGGCGATCAGGAGGAGCTAAGCCGCACCTTTGCGTTTGGTATGCGACTCACTCTGTTCGTCGCCATCACGGCGACCGCGTTGCTGGTCGGCCTGGCCGAGCCGATCGTCGTGCTCTTGTTTCAACGCGGTGAATTCGACGTCGAGTCCGTGCACGGCACCGCGCGCGCCCTGATGGCGCAAGGGCTAGGGATTTGGCTGGTAGCAGCGGTACGCCAATTAGTGAGCGTGTACTACGCGCTCGGAGATACACGCACTCCGGTGCTCGTCGCGGCGACTGATCTGTGCGTGTTCGTGGTCTTGGCACTGGTGCTTCGCGGTCGGTTCGGACACGTTGGCATCGGGCTCGCCGTCACCGGGTCCAGTGCGGTGCAAATGCTGCTCTTGTGGCGTCTGCTGCGAGGCAAGCTCGGAAATCTGAGAAGCGCCGAAATTGCCGCCTCGGCCTCGCGCACGTTGCTCGCCGCGCTGTGCGGCGCAGCGGCGGGCGCGTTCCTGGCGCGTGAGCTGACCCCCATCGGCCCGGCGCGGGCGTTGGCGCGTGCCCTGCCAGGCGCCGTCGGCTCATTGGCCTTCTTGGCCGTATTCGCGCTAGTCGCCTATCTGATCAGAAGCCCCGAGCTGCGCGCCATCGTGGACGCAGTGCGCCGCCGCCGTGCACGCGGCTGAGTTTTCAGCTACTGCTTGCCCCTCCCGCGCCATGGCTACTCCGAAAACCGCCGCTCACGTTCGCCCAGACGCTGCACGCGTCGTGAATGCCGAATTTTCGGCGGCCGCCAAAGCGCAGGTCGAGCTGCCCCCGCCCCTTCAGATCGAGATCGCGTTCGCGGGCCGATCCAACGTCGGCAAAAGCAGCCTGCTCAATCGATTGATGAATCGCAAGAACCTGGCGCGCACGAGTTCCACGCCCGGTTGTACCCGCCAGATCAACTTTTTCACGGTGCGCACCTCCACCGGCATGAACCTGAGCTTGGTGGACCTTCCCGGTTACGGCTACGCGCGGCGGTCCAAGGACGAGCGGAAACTGTGGGCGGAGCTGATTGAAACGTACTTGCTCGAGCGACCAACGCTGCGCGCAGTGGCGATCTTGGTGGACGTTCGCCGCGGTCTGGAACCCGATGATCTCGGCTTGATCGAAATGCTCGAGACCGGCGGTTCGCGCACGCGCAATTCGATGAAGACGGTGATCGTTGCCACCAAGCTGGATAAACTGCGCGCCGGCGAGCGCGCGGCCGCGCTGGCCAAAATCAAAGCGCCCGGCGCCTCCGTATACGGCTTCTCCACGGAGCTACCGGAAACGGCAGCTGTGCTCTGGTCGGCGCTCGAACATCGCGCAGGCTTCGGCGCGCCAGCGCCTAAATCGTGACTAATAGCCGACGTTGATCGCGTCACGAGCGTCGAGCTCGCGCTTGCAATCACCGTCCAGGGAAAATCGGCCGCTCGCGTGAGCCGCTTCGAAGCGCCAAGCAGGACCTGCCTTGGCCCGATAATACTCGATGCGCGCTAGCTTATCCTTCGGCACACCCAACGCGAGCGCGTGCGCCCAGACCTGCGCAACGCCGCAATGCGGATCCGGCAAAGACTCGCTCGGGTGTTCGGGGCACGCCACTTCGGCGGCGTCAGGCTCGGCGACCATGCCATCCTTACGCAGCACGACCGCCTGCGTGCCACACGACGGATGGCGCGCCAGGGTGCCCGGTTCACGTAGCGATTGCGGGCCCTCCCCTTCGGCGCTCGCGAATGTGTAGCGAACGCGCGCCGGCGGCTGCGCGGCCAGACCTACCGTGCCGTCGCTGCTCACGTTTTCGGCTGTGATGCCGCGCAGCAGGGTGCGCGGCGTCACTTGCCGCGCGCGCGCCAACGTTTTCACGACATCCACGTGATCCGGGAAACCGACCACGCCGACAGTAGACGGTGGCGCGGGCGGCGCGCTGAACACGGGCGTCGCGCGTCGGCGCGCCCACGCCGATACGAACAGGCACAATAGGAAGGTCAGGCCCACGATCACCAGCCCGCGAAGGCGGTCTTTGCGGCGGAGGCTAGGCGTTTCGAACGGGTGAGGATGGACGCTCATCGGGCTCTGTTCCTGGAAAGCCCGCTCGTATACACCATTCCCCAGCGCGGCCCCGGATCCGGAGGCGTGTCGGCCCGCACCCGCCCCACTTTCCCCCCGCGCTGCAGGCGCCTTTTTGCCGGACTGCTCAGAAGTGTTGCAGGTTTCGAAGGAGCGCGCTAAGAAGGCCGCCGAATTTCGGGCGCATAACTCAGCGGTAGAGTGCGTCCTTCACACGGACGAAGTCGCAGGTTCAATCCCTGCTGCGCCCACCCCGAAACTCGCTTTTCCGGTCTCCGTTACCAGCCCGTGGCCGCTTTCTCGCTGAGCCTCAGTAAGCCGAAGCGGCGCAGCATGCGCTCCGCATTGTGCCTCGCACCCCTGCTCGCGGGGTGTCTCGGCTGCGCGGCTGGCCTGCCTCCCCCGGCCGCGGCGCACCAGCACTGGGTAGCTGGTTATGTTTTCGGCTTGTGGGGTAAGGCCGACCTCGACGTCCGCGATGACTGCCCAACGGCCGGCGCGGAAAGCGTGCGCATTGGTACCACCTGGTCGACGCTGCTGGTCAGCGCCGCGACACTCGGGGTGTACACGCCGCGCGAGGTGCGCGTGCTTTGCCGGGCGCAATGATGAGCCTGCCCGCGCGCCGGCTCGCGCTGGTATTGCTCTGGGGTTGTGCGGGCTGCTGCGCGACCACGGTGCGCTCGGGGCGGCCGCCCCAAGACGTCCCGCCGGGCTATGACGGGCGCTGGCACTCAGCGTTCTTTTGGGGTGTCGTCCCCGCGGGCGCCCCTGACGACCTGGCTCGAATCTGCCCGAGTGGCTGGTCACAGGTGACGGTGGCACGCGACCCGTTTACGCTCATCGTCGGGCTTGCCACCTTGTTCGTCTACGCACCAGCCCGTGTCACCATCGTCTGTGCCATCCCGGGCGGGCCTGCGCTACCGCCGCTTGAGGGCTACGCACCCAACGCCCCGGATATGCCGGCTGCGCCAGGACTGGTAAAATCTCCATGAAGTACGTCGTCACCCTCGGCGCCGACACGACCGAGCCGTTGGAAGTGGACATCGAGCAGCGGCGCGATGGCACGTATGTCGTACGTGATGGGCTCGGCACGCCGCTCGAAGTGCGCGCCAGCGTTGACAGCCAAGAAGCCGGCTTGTTCAGCCTGCTCGTCGACGGCCAGACCGTGATCGCTCAACCTGCGGACGCCGAGCTGCGCTATCGCCAAGCGCGCTACACGGTGCGCGCGGAGAATGCCCGGGATCGCGCATCAGCAGCGGTCAGCGGGGAAGGCGTGCAGACACGCAGAATCACCGCCTCGATGCCGGGACGAATCGTGCGTGTGCTGTGTCAGCCCGGCGCTGCGGTGACGCTCGGCTCGCCGCTGATCGTGATCGAGGCCATGAAAATGCAGAATGAGCTGTGCGCGAAAGCCGACGCCGTGGTTCGCGCCGTGCACGTCAGCGCCGGCCAAACCGTCGAACGCGGGGCGCTGCTGGTCGAATTCGAGTGAGCCCCCGTCACTCCGGCTTGACGTAAACTTCACGCAGGGTGCGGCGGAACGCCTTGAATCTGGCGATCATTGGCTGTGCTTGGCTGGGATCATCCAATAAATCCTTGGTTTCGCCTGGGTCCGCTTCGAGATCATACAGGCTGAGCGACCTGCCGCCGCTTGCCACCAGTTTCTTGCCGCCGTCGATCAACGCTTGGCGGTCTGCGTTGTTCGGGCCCGCTGCCATATCGATGAACACGGGTCGCGCGGGCGGCTCGCTGCCGATCGGCGTAAAAAAATCCGGCACCAGGGAGGCGCCAGCGAGAAAGTCCCCGTCGTTGCCCGGCGGAGCGGGCACACCGCACAGATCCAAAATGGTGGGAGCCAGATCGATCGCGCTGCGCCGCGTTTGGATGTGCCGCGGAGAGACGCCGGGCACGCGCACGATCAAGGGCACCCGCACCAGCTCTTCCCACAGCTCGAAGCCGTGGCGAATCATCCCGTGTT
>JBDTYJ010000070.1:0-18780 GCA_040005755.1 Pseudomonadota bacterium | reverse complement strand
CAGCACCCGGGAAAATGTACTTGGCCATGAACAGACCCCAGACCAGGTCTTCGAATTGCCACGAGCGGCGCAGGCCGGCGATCTGCAGGTAGAAGATGCCGTCGTCTTTCAGCATGCTGCGCACTTGCAGCAAGAACTTTTGGAAGTTCTTGATACCTACGTGCTCGGCCATCTCTAGGCAGGTGATCTTGTCGTACTTTTCACTCGGCAAGTTGCGGTAGTCATCCACGATCACATTCACGCGATCGCCCACGCCGGCTTTGGCGGCGCGTTCGTTGGCCCAAGCCGCCTGCTCTTTGGCGAGCGTGATGCCGGTGCTGGTGGTGCCGTAGTGCTCCGCGGCGTACGTGATCATCGGGCCCCAACCGCAGCCGATGTCCAAGTGCTTGTCGCCCGGCTTCATCTGCACGTACTGGCAAATGGTCTCGAGCTTGCGGTCTTGCGCCACTTCCAACGTTTCTTCCGGATCACGGAAGATACCGCTGGTGTAGGTCATGCTCGGGCCGAGGAACCAGTTGTAGAAGTCGTTCCCGCGATCGTAAACGTGGGCAATATCGCCTTTATCCGAGGCTTGGCTGTGGGTCACGTTCTGGCCTAGGAACTCGCGGAAGTAGAACTTCACGTCGCCCCAGGTGAAGCAGAACTTGAACAGCTGATTGCGCCGCAGCATGACCTGGTAAACGTCCTGCTTGAAGTCGATCTTCTCGGCCATGTAGGCCTCGTAGAAGATCTCCATCGGGATCTTCTTGCCGATCCAACGGTTGCCTTCAGCCGCGTCTTTGAAAGCGAAGTACGCGCTCCAATCAGCGGCGCGATCATCGGCTTGGTGCGAGCGATAGACCAGGTACATCAGCGGCAGCACGACCCCAAACAAGGGCACTGCCAGCCAAGTTCCGACAAATACGATGGCACCCGGCACCGTGAGGCCAAAACCGCTCAGCAGCAGCGCTAACACGGCCAGCGTGGTCGGCGCAGCGAGCAACAGCCCACCGTTCTGCTCGAGCAGCCAAAAGATGAACGGCATGCCGTGTGTGCGGCCCATCTCCTTGTGCTGAGACGCCGGCTTCGCGCGCGCAGCAGCAGCGCGCGCGGACATTTGAGTATCGCTCGCGAGCGGGGTCTGGCTATCGGACGGCTCGCCGACGGCGATTGCAGGGCTAACTGGTTTCATTCACAGATCACTTCGTTGGGGCGCGTCCGCTTCGCGCCCCCTAGGGTGGTTAATGCGCCTAACCGGACCGGGCCCGTCATGGCGAGCCGCGCAACGGAGCGAGGCAAAAATCGGTCAGGGCAATACCGCTCAAGCGTTGCGGCTACAACCGGCGAGGCGCCGGCCAAACGACCGAATGAGTGATGGCGCGCTGCGCAACCGTGGCGAGTTGGAACGTAAGTCGGCGTGTTTATGCGGCCAGTGCGGGAGCGCGCAGCGGGCGGCGCTGCCGCAAATCAATGCGCACGGGCACGACGATCATGGGTAGGCCGCGGCGCTGAAGGCGCTTCTGCACCATGAACGCCGTTTCGTTGTGCAACACGCGGTTCCAGAAGGTGTCTTCCTCGAAGATGAGTTGGCCGGCCACGAAGAGCGCGCGCGGGTAACGGGCCCGAAGCTCTTCCGCGGATTTTTCGACCTCGACCGCGACCTCCGTGCCGACAGAGAACATGCTGGCCGCGGGCAAGCCAAGGGAGCGAGCGTAGTGCTCGTAGCACAGCAGATTCTTGCGCGTGCGCGCCTCCAGCTCGGCGAGTTGATCCGCGCCTTTGAAGGATTCCGAGTCGACCACGGCCACGCTCAGAAACACGACGCCCGAGAAGTGATGCGGGAACATGCGCAGCAGCGTGAGCAGCGCGTGACGACCCAGCCCGCTGTAGCCGCCGACGAGTAGAATCGCGACCGGCTTTTCCCGGTCCGGGTCGCGTGCGGTATGGTGCTCCATCAGGCCATGGTGGTCTTGGAAGGGCGCGTCTTCGTCTTGTTTTTGGGCGAACGCAGCGATCGCTGCCTCCACCTCGGCCGGCGACGGCAAGTCAGTATCCAACTTGCGGAGGGCGTTCACTACGGAGCCATAGTGTCGCTTGATAGCAAAGCATGCCACCACCAGGATCGCCGTGACGAGCAGGGTAAGCCAGCCACCGTCGATGAATTTCTCCAGGATCGTGATCACCAAGATGGTGGCGCATAGCGCGAGCGCAACCAAATGCGCGAACAGGTGCTTCACCCACTCCGAGCGGTGCTCGGCGCGGTGTTGAATCCAGAAGCGTGCCATGGCCAGGTTGGATAAGCTGAACGTCAAGAACACGTTAATCGAGTACATCACGACCAGCTTGGACACGTCACCGCGCGTGTAGATCAGCGCTCCCAACGCGGCAGCGGCCATGATCATCACGCCATTGCGCATCGAGAGGCGGTCGGAGAGCGCCGCGAAGCGGTGCGGCAGCCAGGAGTCCGTGGCCATGTTTGCCATCACGCGCGGCCCGTCCAAAAAGCCCGCCTGCGCCGCCACGAACAAGAGCGCGCCCTCGCTGAGGAGCGCTGCAATAATGAAGGCTTTGCCCACGTTCAGGCCGCCGATGTGCCAAGAGCCGGCCACGCGCTCGAACAGCACCGCGTTCATGGTTTTGCCGGGCTCCGGGTGAGCGTGCACGAGCAGGTACGCGAGCAAGATGCCGCCCGCGGTGATGGCCAGTGACGCGGCCATCAAGGTCATGGTGCGTTTGGCGGTGCGCACGCGCGGCTCGCGCATCATGCCGACACCGTTGGAGACGGCTTCGATGCCTGTATAGGTGCCGCCGCCCATCGAGTACGCATGCACGAAGAGCTTCAGCGCGCCGAATAGGCCG
This sequence comes from Pseudomonadota bacterium, assembly GCA_040005755.1. GTDB lineage: Bacteria > Myxococcota_A > Polyangia > Polyangiales > Polyangiaceae > PMG-095. The sequence continues at coordinate 15,942 of JBDTYJ010000070.1, read as the reverse complement.
AGCGCCACCCCGGTACGGGCGATGCTCGAGTGCACCTCGGTTGCGACGTGACCCGCTTGCGCAGCGTTGCCGCCGATAGCGAGCGCGATCAAAATCGCGTGCGTGACCAAGAACAGCACGAACACGGGCACGAGTGCGGTCACTGACTCCTTCACGCCGCGAATGTTCATCACGGTCAGGAGCGTTAGGCCCGCGAACGCGAGGGCCAATTTGTAGGCCAGCGCGCCCTCGGGCAAAAAGCTGAAAATCGCGTCCGCGCCGCTGGCGATCGAGATCGTGATGGTGAGCACGTAGTCGACCAGCAGGGCCGCCCCGGACACCACTCCGACCCGCGGGTCGAGCAGCTTGGAAGCGACCACGTAGCCACCGCCGCCAGACGGGAATTGTTCGATGATGCGGCTGTAGCCGTAGCTGATGATGAACACCGTGGCCGCGGTGGCCAGGGCCAGAAAGAACGCCAAGCCGGTGTGCTCGCCGAGCGCACGGTACGCTTCATCCGGGCCGTAGGCGGAGGAGGACAGACCGTCCGCGCCCAGCCCCACCCACGCGAGCAGCGCGACGAGTGAGAGCTTGTGAAAAGCGTGCGGGTCTTTGACGTCTTTTGGAGCGCCGAAAATGAGGCGCTTTAGTGCGATCGACATTGCGAACGGATCAAGACGCACGCGCACTTGTCACGCAAGCATCCGAGCTGCGCTCAGCGCCGTTTTTATAGTTCCTTAACAGGTGCTGGGCGTGATTATTGCCTGACTGTATCCGCGTTGTGTCGGGCACGCAGGGCTGCGAATGGCAGTAGCACCACGCACGCGAGCGCGAGCGTAACCTCCGCGCCGAACACTTGCGCGTTCGCCAACGCCAGGCCGACGCGAAGCACGCTGGCCAGCCACAGCACCAGGGCGATGGGACGCAGATCAGAATCACCCGCGGGGATTTCGAGCGGCAAGTCGCGACGGGTGATGGCACGATAACGTGAGAGCTGGGTGACAGATGCCATGCTCGCCAACTTGCACGCGCCCGGATAAAGAATCCGTAAACGTTGTTGGAAAGGCGGTTAAGAATTGATTAAGGGGGCCGCCGGGCTCAGCCTTCGAGCGCCGAGCTTGGTTCTACTGGATGAGGGATACGCAGTCGAAATGTGCTGCCCACGCCGAGCCTGCTCTCGACATCCAGCGTGCCTTCATGACGCGTGACGATCTCCTTCGCGATCGCCAAGCCGAGGCCGTGTCGCCCCTTGAGCGTGGAGGGTTCGGAACCGCTCCAATGCCGCTCGAAGATATGCGGCAACTGCTCGGGGGCAATCCCCTCCCCGTCGTCGCGAACTATCAGCACATGGCCCTGCTCGTCCGCTTCTGCGCTCAGCCACACGTGGCCGCCCTGGCGCGAATGGCGGATCGCGTTGGATACGAGGTTACCGAGCACAATCGCGATCTGTTCGGCATCTAGCTCGACGGGCACGCTCGGGGCGCGATCTTCGATCTCGATCGTCACTTGCTTCAGCTCGGCCATTTTTCGGTGTGCAGAGGCGACCTCTTGCAGCAGCGCCCTCGCGTTGACCGGCGCGCGTTTCAAGGCTCCTGCTTCGCGCTCGATGCGCACCAAATCCAGCAGCTCGTTGACGGTGCTTTGCAGGCGTTCGGTCTCGTCCCGAGCGGTCAGGGCGAGCTCGCGCTGGATGGCCTGCAGCGGCCCCGTGGATTCCTCGAGCAACATGTGCGTGGCTAGCCGCAGCGACGTGAGCGGAGTCTTGAGCTCGTGACTCACGGTTGCAACGACGTCGCTCTTCAGGGCGTCGATGCGACGGAAGCGTGTCACGTCTTGAGCAACCACAATCACTCCCGCGCCGCGCGCCTCATCGCTTTGCAGCGGTGAGGCGCGGACCAGAAAATACTGCTCACCGTCAGCGGTAATCCAGCGCATCGCGTCGGCCAAGCTCTGCGGCAGTAGCGGCTCGCCGTGAGTCAGCACGGCATCACGCGCCAGAGCGATCGGCTCGGGAATTTCGATGCCGCCTCGACGCAGCAGATCCGCGTCGCCAGACATCAGCCCGAACGTCGATTCAGCGGCGTCGTTCGCCAGCAGCACCTCACCGCGCGTGCTGAACACGATCACCGGATCCACCATCGATGTGATGGTGGCGCGAGACAGATCCTTTGCCGCCAGCAGTTCCCCGAGGGAGCTGTCGCGATACGCGCGCAGCTTTTCCTGCATGCGATTGAGCGCCTCGCCTAGTGCGCTCAGTTCAGACACCTCCGGTACCGGAACGGTGGTGTCTAACTTGCCCTCGCCGATGGCGCGCGCATGCTGAGTAAATGACACAATGGGATTGAGCACCGTCCGTGGGATGCGCACCGCGAACCAGGCGGCAATGCTCAAGGCCACGAGGGTGATCAAGACGGCAAGCTCCAGCGTTCTCTGAGCTACGCGCCGGGCGTCTTTGTCCGCCCATTCCATATTCTTCTGGTTCATGAGGCGAATGGCCGTGACCTCGCCTCTGACCGCATTGAAGCGCGGCAAGAGCTCCTTGAAGTAGGAGGCTATTCTGAGCTCTCGTGGCTCCTGCAGTAAGTGGTCTACCGCCGCCAAATAACCCTGGTACAGCGAGTCAACGCGATGCACGCGCGCGCCTTCACCGGGTAGTGTAATGTTGTTCGCCTCGCGGGCGAACGCCTTGGCAAAGCCTGCGCGGTGCTGCAAGAGCAGGGGCTCGGCGATGTCAACGCGCCCGCTGGCAGCGAACAACGCCGCTGAATCCTGGCGCTCGAGGGCCTCGTTCATTTCCTGGCAGGCCACGACCGAGACGTAGTTTTCTCGCAGGATCAGGGCTATCGCTCCGCCGAGGCGCGTGACCGCGGCGGTCGACAAGACGCACAGCACGACCAGCGTGAGGCCGACCACGGCCAGCGCGCGGAACAGCCGAGCACGCAGCGATTTACGCCGACCCCCGGGCGCACGAGGTGGAGGCGAGGGTTTCATCTGAGGCCGTACCGCTCGCGCTTGCGATACAGGGTGGAGGGATCGATACCGAGCGCCTTGGCGGCCGTATCGAGCGTGGAATGGCGCGCCACCACGGCCGCGACATGGCGACGTTCCGCTGCTTCCAGGGACTCATCGCCTTCGAGCAGCGGGGAGACGGCGCGCGAGCTGGCGCGCACCTCCTCCGGCAAGAGGTCTGGCGTCAGGAGGTCACCGTTGGCTAGTAGCGTGGCGCGCTCCAGCACATTGGACAGCTCGCGGATGTTGCCCGGCCAGTCGTAGGCGACGAGCGCGGCCATGGCGTCGGCCGACACACTCATGGTCTTCCGCCGACCGGACCGCGAAACCGGCTTCAAGAATGAGCTGACGAAGCTCGGGATGTCCTCGCGCCGCTGGCGTAGCGCGGGCAGACGAATGGTCACCACATTCAAGCGGTAGAACAGATCGTCGCGGAAGGAGCCCTCAGTGACGGACGCTTTCAGGTCACGGTGTGTGGCTGCGATGATCCGCGCATCGGAGCGGCGCGGCTCGGTATCGCCCACGCGCACATACTCCCGTTCCTCGAGCAAGCGCAGGAATTTGCCCTGGGTTTCCTTGCCCAGATCACCGACCTCGTCCACGAACAGGCTTCCATTCTTGGCTGCCTCCACATAGCCGGCGCGCGGCTGGTCAGCACCGGTGAACGCGCCCTTGGCATGGCCGAATAGCTCGTTTTCGATCAGGTTCGTGCTGATGGTTGCGCAATTTACGGTAACGAACGGGCGCGCGGCGCGCGGCGAGCGTTGATGGATGTGGCGCGCGAGCAAGCTTTTCCCGGTGCCCGTCTCACCCAAGATCAGCACGGTGGCGTCGCTGCCCGCAACGCGCTCGGCCAAGGTGTACGCCTCCAAGACCGCTGGGCAACTGCTCTTCACCGGCGTACGCCGATTGTGGCGCTCCACCTCTGCCAGCTCTTGCCGCATGCGCGCGGACTCCAAGACGCGCGCGACCACGTGCTTGACCGCCGCCGGAGTGAACGGCTTCGCGAGGTAGTCTGAAGCGCCGGCGCGCATGGCTTCGACCGCGTTGTCGATTGTCGCGTAGGCCGTCATGATGACGACTTGGGCGCCAGGGGCCTCCTGGGACAGCGCACGAGTGACGGCGAGGCCATCCATGCCGCCGAGCCGCAGATCGACCAGCGCCAGATCCGGAGGCTGCTTCTTGGCCAACGCGAGCCCGGCCTCGCCGCTCGGGGCCATCGACACCGAGTAGTCAGCCGCTTCCAGGCACAGGCGCAGCGTGCGCCGGATGGACTCGTCGTCGTCAATCACCAGAATCTGCGGTTTCATTGGGGAATTCGCCTAGTCATCCGGGGGTGCCTGGTTCCGCTGGCGCCATGCTTTGCGGGTTCTGGGCCATGCGTGAAAGCGTCTGCGGGTGCGCGACGACCGTCGGCTGCTCGAACGAGTGCGTAATTCGTAGCACTAAGCGCTCGCTGGTGGCGCCGGTGGCGATCAGAAAGGCGCGCTTGTCTGCGCAGATGCGGGCGTACAGGGCTCCGGTTTCGGTGGGCACGAGGCCCAGCGCAAAGACGATCACGTCCGGCTTTTCCGTGCCGACTGGCCCGAGCGCAAGCTCGTTCGCCGCGTCCGACACGAACCAGAGCGTGTGATGGCCATGGTGCTCGAACGTGGGAACCGCTCGGGCGCCGGCATAGGCGCGGAGGCGGGCCAGCCCTTCACTAGGCAGGATGTCTTCCGTCACGCGCTCCTCTTGCAGGGCGAGCGCCGCGCGATAAGCGCGATCCGCGTCGCGATCGTGCCCCCCGAGCTCGTACACCAGACCCAGCAGCGCCATGGCTTCGCCGTCCAGAGGAGACACTGCGCGGGCGCGCGCCAGCGGCGCTTCAGCATCACGCAACCGCCCCTCCACAATGGCGCGCCTCGCGTTCGCCATGGCTGCGGCGTATTCCAGCGCCCCGTTGTGGCGCGTGCGCGCATTCTGCAGCACGCGCTCCACGGCGCTGACGATCTCACGCGGCGTAAAGGGTTTTGGCAAGACGTCGTCTACGCGCGCGCGGATGAGCTCCTGCATGACGCGGGGCGTGAGCAGCGTGCCGGTGACGACCAGCGGCATTTCCGGATAGTCCGCACGCAACGCGCGCACGCCGTCCGTGCCCTCCGAATTGGTCGCACGCATCTCGAGTACGACCGCGTCCATCGGCGTGCCGTCGAGCAAGGCGCGCGACGCTTCCACCGTGGAGGCACTGGCGGGAGCGAAACCGGCCGCGGATAGCGCGTACTCCAGCATGCGCCGGATCGTCGCGTCAGGTTCAATGATGAGCACACGGCGGTTCATGGCTCGGCGATTCCCGCTTCTTCTTCGCGCCGCTCACCGACCACCACGACGTCCACCTCAGGCACCGCGCGCATGAACTCGGCCAAGATTGAGCCGCGAATGCGCTCTTGCCAACGACTCTGGCCGGTGCGCCCAAAAACGGCGTGAGTGATGCCCTTGCTGCGCGCAAAGTCAGCGAGCGCACCGACCACGTCCGTGCCTTCCAGACGCACGACCTCAGCGCCCAGCTCTTTGGCGAGCCGGATGTTCTCGGTCAGTGAGCGCAAGACGCTGGCATCGATGCGCTCCACTGCCTCGCTGGAAGTGCGCACATAGACGACGAACCAGCGACTGTTGAGACCACCCGCCAAGCGCGCACCGTGCCGAAGCAGGTGCCGCGTGGCGCTCGGCCGCGACGACATCGACACCATGACGCGTTCGGCATCCACGGGGTGCCAGCGTGAGTCCACTTTTTCATCGTTCAGCGTGCCCGGCTCGCGCCGCCCGCGGTGTTCGACCGCGTTGGCGACCTCACGCAACGCCAGCTGGCGGAGCGCTGCCAGGTTCTTGCTCGTAAAGAAGCGCCGCAGCGCGTGCTCGACTTTTTCTGGCGGATAGACCTTGCCTTCGCGGAGCCGCTCTTGCAGCTCGCTGGGCGGGAGATCGATCACCACCACTTCATCGGCTGCGGATACCACGCGATCGGGAATACGCTCCCGCACGTCAACCCCAGTCTCGCGCAGCACGATGTCGTGCAGGCTCTCCAAGTGCTGGATATTCAGCGTCGCCATGACGCTGATGCCGGCCTCCAGCAGCTCTTCTACGTCTTGCCAGCGCTTCTCGTTCTTGGAGCCGCCGACGTTGGTGTGCGCCAGCTCATCGACCAGCGCGACCGCGGGTTTCCGCGCAACCACCGCGTCCAGGTCCATTTCCTCCAGCGGGACGCCGCGGTAGATCAGGGTCTTACGGGGGATGAGCTCGACACCTTGCGTTTCGCTGAGTGTTACAGCGCGCCCGTGGGTTTCGACGATCGCGCAAGCGACATCCACCCCCTCGGCCACCAGACGCTTGCCCTCCTTCAACATGGCGACCGTCTTGCCGACACCGGCCGCCATGCCCAGGTAGATTTTGAGCGGAGCTCTGCGGCGCGCTTTTAGGACTGCGAGGAAATCATCCGGCACCGCTCACTGCTCTCGTGTTACTTGGCTGGCGCGGCGCTAGTCGCCGGCTTCGGCGGTGCAGCATACGGCGCCTGGCCGTCGAGGTCGAGGTTGACCCGGAGCACGTTCACGCGCGGCTCGCCCAAGAAGCCGAGGGTGCTTTGCTCGGTGTGGCTGGCGATCAGCTCCCGCACCTTCGATTCGGCGACCTTCCGAGTGCTGGCAATGCGCGGCACTTGCAGCTCAGCCGACGCAGGCGAGATGTGGGGGTCGAGGCCGCTGGCGCTCTTGGTCACGAGATCAGCGGGAATTGCACCAGTCACGCCCGTACCGCGCAACAGCGCGACCCGGGCTTTGACTTCATCTAGCAGCGCGGCGTTGAGCGGGCCGTAGTTGCTGCCGGAGGAGTAGGTGATGTTGGTGGCCGCGTCGTTGCTGGCGGCGGAGGCGCGCCCCCACAGATACTCCGGGTGAGCCGCCCAATCCGCAACGGATTGCCCAATCAGACTAGAGCCCACCACTTTTCCGTCTCGCGTGAGCAGGCTGCCGTTTGCTTGGTCCGGGAACAGGACCTGCGCTCCCGCCGTCACCACACCCGGGTACACGAGGCAGCACAAGAACAGCAGCGCGAGAGTGACTACGAAACAGGGTCGAAGCATTTTCATGGGAGCCTCAGGCGAGATGGAGCACGTTGACGATGACGTCGATCAACTTGATGCTAATGAAGGGCAGCACCACGCCGCCGCCGCCGTACACCAGCAGGTTGCGACGCAGGATGCGCTCAACGCCCATGGGGCGGTATTTCACGCCGCGTAGCGCGAGCGGGATGAGCGCCACGATGATCAGCGCGTTGAAAATCACCGCGCTGAGGATTGCGCTGGACGGCGTGCCCAGCTGCATGATGTTCAGGGACCAGAAAGCCGACGAGTGCGGGTCGCCCTTGACTACCTGAAAGGCCGCGATTCCGGTCAGCATTGCCGGCAGAATCGTGAAATATTTGGCGAGATCGTTGGCCACCGAGAAGGTGGTCAGCGCGCCGCGCGTCATCAAGAGTTGCTTGCCGATCTCGACGATCTCGATGAGCTTGGTCGGGTCCGAATCGAGGTCGACCATGTTGCCGGCCTCTTTGGCGGCCTGGGTGCCGGTGTTCATCGCCACGCCGACGTCTGCGCGGGCCAGCGCCGGCGCGTCGTTCGTGCCGTCACCGGTCATCGCAACGAGGCGCCCGCCTTCCTGCATTTGCTCGATGTAGGCCATCTTGGTCTCCGGCGTGGCCTCCGCCAAGAAGTCGTCGACGCCGGCCTCTTCGGCGATCTTTTTCGCGGTCAGCGGGTTGTCGCCGGTGATCATCACGGTCTTGATGCCCATGGCGCGCAGGCGCTCGAAGCGATCACGCATGCCGGGCTTCACCGTATCTTTCAGGTAGATCACGCCGAGTGCCTGCGCACCTTCTGAAACGACGAGCGGCGTGCCACCTTCATTGGCAATGCGCCTCACCTCCGTCAACAGTTGCTCGGAGACTACGCCACCGAGTGCCGTCACGTGCTTGGCAACCGCGTCGGTGGCCCCTTTGCGCAGCACGCGACCGCCGAGATCGAGGCCGCTCATGCGCGTTTGTGCGGTGAACGGTACGGCCACGCCATTGTCCGGGTCGACACGCCGGCCCAGCGTATTTTCCGCCAGAACAACGATGCTCTTACCTTCCGGTGTCTCGTCCGCGAGCGACGACAGCATTGCCACTTCAGCCAGGAGTTTGGCGTCAACGCCCGTGGCCGTCACCATCTCATAGGCTTGGCGCGAGCCGTAGGTGATGGTGCCCGTTTTATCGAGCATCAGCACGTCGATGTCGCCAGCAGCTTCCACAGCGCGGCCGGAGGTGGCAATCACGTTGTACTGCACGAGGCGGTCCATACCCGCGATACCGATCGCCGAAAGCAAAGCGCCAATGGTCGTTGGGATCAGGCAGACCAGCAGCGAGACCAAGAGCAACACGCTGATATCACCGGCGAAGAAACGCGCGCTCGGGACGAGCCCGGCCGTTGCCGCCAAGAAGATGATGGTCAGGCCGGCGAGCAGGATCGTGAGCGCGATTTCGTTCGGGGTCTTTTGGCGTTCCGCGCCTTCCACGAGCGCGATCATGCGATCGATGAAGCCGCCACCCGGGTCTTGGCGCACTTCGATGATCAGCCAGTCGGAAAGCACGCGCGTACCGCCCGTTACGGCGCTGCGATCGCCGCCGCCTTCGCGAACGACGGGTGCGCTCTCGCCGGTGATGGCGCTCTCGTCCACGGAGGCGACACCCTCCAGAATCTCGCCGTCAGCGGGGATGAGCTCGCCCGCTTTGACGTAAATCCTATCGCCTTTCTTCAGGTCAGTGGCCGGGACCACCTCACCGCGCGCTTTGCCTTCACCGGTTGGCGCGACGGGAGCCACGCCCCCCGCGCGCAACGTGCGGAATGCGTTGGTCGTCGTGCGCATCTTGCGCAGGCTTGCGGCTTGCGCCTTACCTCGGCCTTCGGCCACGGCCTCCGCGAAGTTCGCGAACAACACCGTGAACCACAGCCAAATGATCAACTGCAGCGTCAACTTGGAGTCGACGGCGCGGCCGCGCACCAAGTCAGCAAGGTAGAGCACGCTGACCAGCGCGGTGCCGACTTCGACCACGAACATGACCGGATTCTTCATCATATCGCGCGGGTTCAGCTTGGCGAAGGATGCGCCAATGGCCGGCTTGATGATGGCTGGGTCGAACAGAGAACGTGAATTTTCTTTAGACTTTGTCATGACAGGCTCAATGAGCAGCGGCAGCAGCGGCGAGCTGGAAGTGCTCGACGATTGGACCGAAGGAGAGCATCGGGAAGAAGGTGAGAGCGCCGACGAGCAGGATGGTGCCGGTCAAGAGCGCGACGAATAGGCCACCACCGACAGGAAAGCTCGAAGGGCCAGGCGGCACGCGCTTCTTCTTCGCCATGTTGCCGGCAATGGCGAGCACGGCGACGATCGGCAGAAAGCGCCCGAATAACATGTTGATCGCAAGCGTCAGTGAATAGAACAGCGGGTGATCCGCCGAGTACGCCGTGAGGCCGGCGAACGCGCTGCCGTTGTTGCCTGCCGCCGAGCTGAAGGCATACAGAACCTCGGAGAAACCGTGCGGATGCGGCTTCCACGGAGCACCGGGGATGCCCGCGGCGGCGGTGTTGAGGATGCCCGAACGGCCCGCTTCGGTCATCAGACCGACAGAGGTCATGCCCAAGATCAGAACAGCGGTGATCAAGATGTAGAAGCTCGCGAACCGCACATCTCGACTATCGATCTTCTTGCCTAGGTATTCCGGAGTTCGGCCAATCATCAGACCGGACAGGAAGATAGCCAAGATGACGTAGACGAGCATGCCGTACATGCCGGTGCCGACTCCGCCGAACACGACCTCGCCGAGCTGAATGTTGAGCAGCGGAATCAAGCCGCCGAGGGGCGTCAGGCTATCGTGCATGGTGTTGACCGCGCCGCACGAGGCGTCGGTAGTGACGACGGTGAACAGCGAAGACTCTGGAATGCCGAAGCGAAGCTCCTTACCCTCCATGTTGCCGCCGGCCTGCAAGGCCGTCGTCGTTTGGTCGACGCCAAGCTGAGAGATCAGCGGGTTACCAGCAGACTCGAAGTGGCCCACAATCAGCACCGCGGCGACCGAGATCAGCGTCATGGTCGCGAACACCGCCCAGCCGTGGCGCTTGCTGCCCAGCATTTCGCCGAGGGTGACGCACAGCCCGCCGCCGATCGCGAAGATTGACAACATTTGCAGCAGGTTTGACAGCGGCGTCGGGTTCTCGAACGGATGCGAGCTATTGGCGTTGAAATAGCCGCCGCCATTGGTGCCCAGCATCTTGATCGCCTCTTGAGAGGCAACCGGACCTTGCACGAGGGTCTGCGTCGCGCCATCGAGCGTCGGCCACGTCGTCGGGTGAGCGATGTTCTGGATTACGCCTTGTGAGACCAGAAACAGCGCGTAAAACACGCAGATCGGCAGAAGCACGTACAAGTGCACGCGCACTAGGTCGACCCAAAAGTTGCCGACCTTGTCAGTCTCATGCCGCGCCAGGCCGCGGATCAGCGCAATCGCAACAACGATGCCTACGGCCGCTGAAAAGAAGTTGTGCGACGTGAGCGCAACCGCTTGCGAGAGGTAGCTCATCGTCGTTTCACCACCGTACGACTGCCAATTGGTGTTGGTGGTGAAGCTCGTTGCCGTGTTGAACGAAAGCCAGGGCGCAACTGCCCCTAGCTTGGCCGGGTTGAGCGGCAACGAGTCTTGCAGCCGCAGGATCACGTAAGTGATGAGCTGAGTCAGCAGCGAGAAGCCGAGCACGGCGAGCGCATAGCCCTTCCAGGTGTGCTCGCGGGCTGGATCGACCGCCGCCGCGCGATACAAAACGCGCTCCACAGGTCCGCCCAGCTTGCGACCGAAGCTGTTCGTGCCTGCGAACACACGCGCCATGTAGCGCCCGAGCGGCCAGGCAATCAGCGCGACGAGCGTGAAGAATGAAACCAACAGCATGTAATAACGTGCGGACATGATTAGAAGCGCTCCGGTCGCGCGAGGACGTAGAACAGGTACACGGTGAGCCCGATGGCGCTCGCCACAGTCAGCAAGAGATCGAAAGACATGGTTTCAGATCCGATCGCAGACGCGCACGAACAGCGCGCACAAGCCGTAGAGAAGGACGGTGACACCAACGATGAGCAATTCGGTTCCCATGATTTCCAATCCGTAGGTTTGGACTTTCTGACGAGGCGCCCATTGCACCCCCCGTGCCGCACGCTTTTACCCTGGGATTTTGCGGGCGAAACACGCCAGTTCGTGCCGGCGCGCACGGTCACGCACCGAACATCGTGCAGCGCTGCACGAGCGTTTTTGGCGATGACAATGCGAGCGCAACCGCGAAACAACGCGCTTCAGCGCGCGCCCCCTCAGAGGGCACAGTGGAGGTCAGGCGTTTCGGTTGGCGGTGCTGCGTGATACAGCGCACTGCGTGCGGGTGCTGGGCCTCCGTGGCCGGCCTCGGGCCGGACGCTTGGAGGCCACGGCGCGCGCAGCGCGAAGCGCGAGCACGCCGGCCGTATCGCGCCGTCGAACGCGGGAGGCAGCCCTAGGGCCAGCCCAATTCAGAGTTGCGCGAGCTGCCGCTCAGGCGTCCTTGAAGCGGTAGCCGACTCCCGGCTCGGTCACCAGGTACCTCGGGCGCGTCGCGTCGGCTTCCAACTTGTGACGAAGCTGCACCATGTAGACGCGCAGATATTGAGTGTTGTTGGCATACCCCGGCCCCCACACCTCTTTCAGCAACTGGCGGTGCGTGAGCACCTTGCCCGCGTTCTTCAGCAGGGTGACGAGTAACTTGTACTCGATGGGCGTTAGGTGCACATCGCGACCGGAAACCAGGACAGTGCGCTTGTCCAGATCCACACTCAGATCACCGACCGTGAGCACGGGTTCGGTGCGCTCCTGACCGGCGCGGGCCGCGTGGCGCAGCGCGACGCGAATGCGCGCCAAGAGCTCACCCGTTCCAAACGGCTTGGTCAGGTAGTCGTCCGCACCTCCGTCCAGGGCGTTGATTTTGTCGTCTTCTTGGCCGCGCGCGCTGATCACGATGATCGGAGCGGACGCCCACTCCCGCAGGCGCTTGGTGACCTCTAGACCATCGATATCCGGCAAGCCGAGATCGAGCAGGATCAAGTCAGGGTTGTATGCGGCGGCCTGGTTGAGGCCTTCATTGCCGTTCGTCGCTTCGACGAGGCGGTAACCGTGGCTCGACAAAGATGCGCGCAGAAACTTTCGCATCTGGGCGTCGTCTTCGACGATGAGCAACAGCGGCATTATTTCTGTCACGCGTTAATCCTAGTGCTGGATGGACCGAGCTGGCTACATATCGAGTGGAACGTCTGGGGGTGCAAGGTCTGGAGGGGGGCCTTCGTCGGGCAACTGCAAGCGGAACTCCGCGCCACCCCCTTCGCGATTCTCCGCGAAGAGCTGTCCGCCGTGGGCCATGACGATGCCTCGGCAGATTGCCAGGCCGAGCCCCACGCCGCCGACCTGCACGCCGTTCACGCGGTAGAACTTGTCGAAAATGCGCTGCTCTTCACCAGGCGGAATGCCCGGCCCGCGATCCGCCACCGAGATCTCGACGCCGCCCGGGCGCTGGCGCGCGCGAACCTCGATGGGAGTGCCAGCGGGCGTGTACTTGACGGCGTTTTCCAGCAGGTTCACGAGCACTTGCTCGATCAACACGGCGTCGAGCGGCACGAGCGGTAGATCTGGGGCAAGTTCCGTCAAGACGGTGCGACCTGCGAGTGCATCTTCCAGCCGATTGAGCGCGGAGCCCACCACCTCCTCTAGCGGTTGCCATTCCTTCTTGACGCGCAAGGCACCCGCTTGCAAACGAGTCATGTCCAAGAGGTTGCGGATGAGGCGGTTCAACCGTTGAGCTTCGAGCAGGATGCTCTCGCTCAACTCAATACGGGTTGCGCGATCGACCGTATCTTCGACCAACGTGCTTGCCGCACCGGTCATGACGGCCAACGGTGTGCGTAAATCGTGCGAAACGGAGCTCAACAGCGAGCTGCGCATTTGCTCCGTTTCCATCTGCAGCTGCGCCCAGCGCGCTTCGCTCGCGAGCTCGGTTCGTTCGATGGCAGTCGCGATTTGATTGGCAAACGCGGCCAAGTGCTGGCGCGTTTCGGGACTCAGCGGGCGTTCCGCGGCGATCGGGCGTACGCCGAGCACCGCTACCCTGCCCCGCGAGGCGAACAGCGGAAGGTACATGGCCCGAGCCGTGGGCAGCGTGCCCGTACCGAGCCCTGCAGGGCGTTCGTGCTCCCAAACCCAATCTGCAACGCTTTGCTCTTTCTCGTTGATCGTGAAGGCGTGGCGACCGGTGTATGCCGCGGACACCTTGGACCGGTCAGCGCTCGGCACCAGCAACGTGGCCTCCATCCCCAGCGCGTCGAATAGGTGGCTACCGGAAATGCGTGCAATGTCCGCGACTTGCTTGCTCGCTGCCAGCTCCCGGCTGAGCGCATACAGGCTTGCCGTGCGCTGCTCACGTTGCCCAGCGGCATCGGCCTGGGCCCGCACGCGTTGCGTCAAGCCACTGATCAGCAACGCGACCAAGAACATGACCGCGAACGTCGCGACGTGACTCAAATCTTGAACAGCAAACGTGAACAGCGGAGGAATGAAGAAGAAGTCGAAGCACAGCACGCTGAGCACCGCAGCGACCAGTGACGGCCCGTAGCCGAAACGCAGCGACACGATCACGACGCCCAACAGATAGACCATCACCGCGTCAGCCAGCCCTCGCGGGCCAAACACGGACCAGGACAACGCTGTGGCCAGAAGGGCGCTGGTGGCAGCAGCCAGATACCCGAGCGCGGTGGCGGGGACATCCAAGGATGCCGCGTCCCGCTCCGGCAGAGGGGCCGTGTCTTCGCCCGACATGACGTACACGTCGATATCGCCACTGGCGCGCACGAGCTGGTCGAGAAAGGAGGGGCGAAAACGATCCCAAAGCGGCAGGTGCGTCGGCCTGCCCACTACCACTTTGGTCACGTTCCGCGAGCGCGCGTAGCGGATGGTTTCGAGCGCCGCGTTGCTGCCACTCAGTATTACGGTCTCAGCACCGAGCTGTTCGGCCAAGCGCATGTTGTCCGCTGCTTGCGCGCGGCCTGCCGCGTTCAGACGCAGTGATGCAGGAGTTTCCACGTAGACTGCGAGCCAATCGGCGTGCAGGGCGCCGACCACGCGCCGCGTGCCGCGAATCAACAGCGCTGATGAAGGGCTGGGGCTGACGCACAGCAGCAGCCGCTCACCAACCGACCACGTACTGGCAATGCCGTGCGTCTCGCGATAGTCCTGCATCTGGGCGTCAACGCGTTCCGCCGTGCGCCGCAGCGCGAGCTCGCGCAGGGCGAGCAGATTGCCTTTGCGAAAAAAATGATCGATGGCGCGCCGCTCTTCGCCCGGGAGGTATACTTTGCCGTCCTTCAAACGCTCGAGCAGCTGGTCGGGCGGAAGATCGATCAGGCGCAGCTCGTCTGCGCCGTCCACGACCGCATCTGGCACCGTCTCTCTTACGACGACGTGCGTGACCTGCGCGACGACGTCGCTCAGGCTTTCGATGTGTTGCACGTTCAGCGACGTGAATACATCAATGCCCGCGTCGAGCAGCTCTGCCACGTCTTGATGGCGCTTCGCGTGGCGCGAGCCCTCCGTATTGCTGTGCGCTAGCTCATCCACCAGCAAGAGTGCGGGTTTTCTGGCCAGCGCGAGGTCGAGATCCAACTCTTCAATCGTGGCGCCGCGCTGCATCACGCGGCGCCGCGGCAAGAGCTCGAGCCCGAGCAGCAGCGCGCCGGTGTCGTAGCGGCCATGAGTTTCGACCAGCCCGACCACGACATCACGCCCCGCCTCTCGTTCGGCACGCGCAGCCTCCAGCAAGGCGTATGTCTTGCCGACGCCCGGCGCCGCGCCGAAGAAGATGGTTAGCTTTCCGCGCCGCGCACGCGCCTCACTGCCAACGCGCACTGGCCGCGCAGCAGAGTCGGGGCGGCGCTCGGTCATTTAGGAAATCGGTAATTACTCGCATTCCGGCCGCTGGCTACAGGGTGGGTGTCGCTTAGCTCGCGCGGACGCAGCCGCCGGAAGAGCCCAGGCCGATCCATGGCCTTAAAACGCGCTTGGCCGCGTTGATGCGGGGGGCTAGGGAGCCCCGGCAGCTAGCGGAAACCGTGCCCTGCCGGCCCGTGGGAAGAGACACTTGACGGCCGAACGGGGGCCAAGGTAGGCGTGCGCTGAAACCTGGGACGAACCTTTGTCTGCGCCACCCCCGACTTTGGCGGCGCCAATGGACTCTTCGAAGAATTTCATGAGAAAAATAATCAACGACTTCGTAACGTTCCAGGACTCCGCGCTATCGCGGAAGTGGGCCGGCAAGAAAGTTCCGTTCTCCCGCGTGTACGAGGCCTACATGGAAGGCCAGATCGACATCGCGGACGACAAGTGGGAGCCGCTGTTCAACTCACGCCACGAAACGACGGCCTTCAATCTGACGGACACGCACTTCAAGTGGGCGCTCACCAACTTCCTGCCCGAGGTTGCGATCCACTCCAAGGGTCAAGACAGCCGCATCGTTGGCGAGCACTACAATCGTGGCAACGACTTCTTCACCTGGTTCTTGGGCGAGGCCATGGTGTACACGGCTGCTTGGTTCGAGACTCCGGAAGTTTCGCTCGAACAAGCGCAGTACAAGAAGATCGACCGCGCCTGCCAGAAGCTGCGCCTCAAAGAGGGCGAAACGCTGCTCGACATCGGCTGCGGCTGGGGCACGTTCGTGGCTCGCGCCGCGCGCGAGTTCGGCGCCAAAACCTACGGCGTGACGCTCGCCCAAGAGCAGGTGAACTTCGGTACGGATCGCATCAACGCCTACGGCGTCGGCGACCGCGCCAA
>JBDTYJ010000069.1:0-18870 GCA_040005755.1 Pseudomonadota bacterium | reverse complement strand
TCGCGCCGCTGGCGTTGACCGTCGCGGTCGGGATGTTCGCCGGCTATTTCGTGTCCATGACGCTTACGCCGGTCGCGGCGCGCTATCTCTTGGGCCATCACACGCTGGGCCGGATCGGGCGTCTTTTCGAGATGAGAATCGCTCGTATCGCTGACGGCTACGCGAATGCACTGCGAGCCGTGTTGCCGTATCGAGCGGTGCTGCTCGGGGCCGCGGGAGCGCTGGTCGCCGCGAGCGTCATGGCGACCATGCGGCTACCGAGCACGTTCTTTCCCGAGATCGACGAGGCAATGGAGCGCATCTACGTCCGGCTCGCCCCGGGCATGTCGCTCGAGGACTCCGCGCGATTGATCCAGGACATGGGTCGCACCGTGGCGGCAGAGCTGCCCAAGGGGAATGTCAAACTAGTCCTCACCAACGTCGGCTCGCCGAACAACGCCCGCAGCGCCATGACCAGCCCGAACAATGGCCCGCACATGGGGTTCATTCGTCTAGAGCTCAGCGAGGCGGAGGACCGCACGCTGTCGCAACGCGAGATCGCCGACAGAATGCGCTCGATTCTCAACAAGCATTATCCAGGCGTGGACTTCTTACAGTGGCCGGGCGGACTCGTCGCGAGCGTGTTTTCCAACGGATACATCGCGCCTCTGGTGATGGAAGTGCGCAATGACAACTTGAGCGAGCTGAGCGCGCAGGCTAACGCCGTCGCCGAGGTCGCGCGCAGCGTGCCCGGTGTGCGCGATATCGAGGTCTCGTTGCAAAACGAATACCCAGAAGTGCGCGTCGAAACCGATCGCGAAAAGGCCGGTTTTGTCGGTCTGACGGCGCGTGCGGCGGCCCAGACGACGCTGGAAGCCACGCTTGGAAATATCAACACCCCGAGCGTCTGGATCGACCCCAACAACGGCCAATCCTACTACGTGGTCACTTCCTATGACGCGAGCGCGGTGCGCGACCCAGGCGCGCTCGCGCAGATCCCCGCGCGCCTCGAGGATGGCAAAGCGGTGCCGCTCGGCGCGTACGGCGTGGTTCGGCGCTCCGTCGGCCCAATTGCGATCGAGCGCAATCAGCTGCAACGTGCGGCGCACGTGCTGATGCAGACCGAAGGCCGTGACATCGGCAGCGCTGCCGCCGAGCTCGAGCAGAAGCTCAAGCTCGATCCTCGGACGCGCAACATCGAGTTCTCGTACGTGGGTCAAGTTCAATTGATGCGAGAGACATTTGCCGGCCTCGGCGTAGCGATTGGACTCGCAATCATGGTCGTCTTCATGATCATGGCCTCGCAATTCCGGTCACTGCGCTTGCCGCTGGTGATGCTGTTCACGATTCCGGTCGCCCTAGTCGGCATCGTCATGGCGCTGTTGGCGGCCGGTCAGGGGTTCTCGATCACGGCACTCATGGGCGTGCTCATGGTGGTCGGGATCGCGGTCTCGAACGGAATTCTTCTGGTCGATGACGCCGCCCGGCGCTTCAACGAAGGCACAGACAAGGTCGAGTCAATCATCGCCGCAGCCCGCACCCGATTCATTCCCATCGTCATGACCAGCCTAGCCACCGTCATCGGGTTGGTCCCCACCGCGATGGCCCTCGAGAAAGGAACTGAAGCCAACCAGCCCCTAGCACTCGCCGTGGTCGGGGGACTTACATCATCCACGATCTTGTCGCTTTTTCTCGTGCCAGTGATGTTCGTCCTGCTCGCAAAGCGGGCGCCCGCGGTACACGAGGAACCTGCAACTGGAGCGGCCCTGGCCGAGACACTCGCGTGATCGCGCGCATCCTCGTGGCGCTGGACGAAAGTCCGCGCGCGCCGTTGGTGTTTCACAGGGCGGCTGGATTGGCCGAGGCGTTCGGTGCCGAGTTGATCTTGTTCCGGGCGATCGACGTCCCTCCTGAATTTCCGGCCGCCGGCGCGGCCGGGCAGGCCGACGAGCTCGGCCCACATATGGAACGGGCTGCGCGCGAAGCGTTGCTGACCTACGCACGCGAACGACCGGATCTTACGGGCCGCGTGCTAGTCCACGCCAACGCCTCGGCTCACGAGTCCATTCTCCGCGCGGCCAGAGAGAACGACGTCGCTCTGATCGTCGTCGGTAGCCATGGTTACCACGGGCTCGACCGAATCTTGGGTACGACCGCGGGCATGGTAGCGAACCTCGCTGACCGCGACGTCTTCGTGGTCCATGCACGCACGGCAAGATCCACTGGGAGTGACCTTGATCCGCCCGATGTATGACGATGCCGCATGATCGTCCCGAGCGCCCAAGGCTGCCAGCCTTGTCGCGGCCGGTGGCATCGATTGGCACAAGTCAGTCGGTTTCTAGGCTTTCAGCGTTCAACGTCGTTGGCATGGCTTGTGCTCAGAAGGAAGCATGACGCGCCAAGCCTCGATCTCCTATCTGCAGTTGGGTTTCCTTCCGGTCGCCAGCCTACTTTTGCCGATCCTGGCGTTGGTCGGCGGTTGCGGTGGGAGCGCGGACGCCGGGGGCGCGGACGCCGGGGGCGCTGGCGTTGCGGGCACGGGGGCAAGCGCGGGCAGCCCCGCCGCCGGCAGTGGCAGCGCTGGCGCGCCGAGTGGCGGCAGCGGCGCAGGCGGCAGCGGCGGTATGGGCGCGAGCTGCATCGTCGGAGACAAGACCTACGCGAGCGGCAGCAGCTTCCCCGGCTCCGACGGGTGCAACAAGTGTAGCTGTCTCGACGGCCAGCTTGCCTGCACCCTTCTCGCTTGCGAGCTGCCGCCGCCCAAATTGTGCGGCGGCATTGCAGGCATCGCCTGCGACAAAGGGCAGTACTGCAAGTACCCGGACGGCGCGCAATGCGGAGCTGCCGATCAAAGCGGTGAATGCTCGAGCATGGCGGTGGGCTGTTTGACGGACTTTGCACCCGTGTGTGGGTGCGATGGAAAGCAATATGGTAACGCTTGTTCGGCCGCGTCGTCCGGCGTCAGCGTTGCGCACACGGGTGCTTGCTCGGCTCCGGCCGGCAGCTGTTCGGTCACGGCTGATGGTGTCAGCTACCCCGACGGCACCGCCAATATCCCGGCCGGCGACGGCTGCAATGTGTGCACGTGCAACAACAGCGTGCTCAGCTGTTCCGCCCGCCCCTGTAAGGCTCCGACGCCGTGCGGCGGCTTCGCCGGCAATACTTGCACTGCCGCTGAGTACTGCGCCTACCACCCAGACGGCCTGTGCGGTCGCGCTGACGCCGAAGCGCTTTGCGCACCGCGACCCAGCGCGTGTTCCACGCTCAATCAACCCGTGTGCGGCTGCGACGGCAAGACCTACCTCAACACCTGCTCTGCGGCGCTCGCGGGCACGGGCATCTTGCAAACGGGTGCTTGCGATCACGATGAAGGGTAGTGAGTGAAGGGCGCGAAGACCGCGATTTCGCGCGCTCGCTGCAGTCAGAAACTCGACGTTCCCGTCCGCAAGGTCGGCTCACGTCGTAGTCAAGGCACGCCGGCACTGGGCAAGGGCAAGGTCATGCTGCAACCCGGACCGGACAGAGCAATGCCCTGCTCGTTTGCGCTCACGCGGATCCGCTCCGAGTCCTTCAGGCCGGTGGTCATGTCGTCATAAACGGTAACGCTGAGGGTCAAGGTTCCCGTGGCCGAGTCGACGACGCTGTACTGCGTGTACGGATGCCAGTCGCAGCCGCGCACCCAGTTCTGTGTCTCCGGGTCGCCCGCACCTTGATCCTCCTCCCCGCAGTCGTGATAGTCCGTTCCCCCGGAGGAGACGCACATCATGCGCTCCGTTCCCCAGCCACCGTTTGCGCGAACGACGACGCTACCGCTCGTGCGCTGAAGGATCTCCCCGCCGATGCTGAGCGGACAAAACCCCATGCCCGTTCCCGTGGCCGTGGCCACGCTAGTCGCCGCGAGCCCTGCCGAGCTCTTTCGCACCAAGTACGCCTTAGTGGAGCCAGCAGTCACGACCCAGGGGCCGCTGCCTGGGCAGCCACCGGTCGGTTCGCACACGACTTTGCGCGCGGCCTCGCTGCTCGTAGGCTTAGTGCCGGTGTAGTCGAACGGGTGTGCCGAGAAAAACGCCAGCCAGTCACCGAAATTCTTCTCCAGGACGGGAGTGCGGGAGATCTCTACGGGGCAGGTCTCCTTGCCCGCTAGCTTCTTCTGAGCGGCGGCGCTGGGGTGCAAATAATTCGAAAGCGCGAAGGCCGAGGTCGCATCCACGGCCAGGGCCTCCCGCACCAAGCCCAGGTTGAAGAACGTTTGCGCGCGCAGCACGCGATCATTGGCACGCTCAGCCGCTTGAGCGAGGTCTCCTTGGGCAGCAACGTAATCCTTGGCCAGGAAGGCGGCGTAGCCGCGCTCTGCGTAGGCGCGCGGATCATCAGGACGCGCCGCAAGTGCCGCCGTGAAGGCCTTGGCCGCAGCGTCGTACTTTGCCTCCTTGGTCGCGCGCCGTCCCGCTAACAGCGCATTCCGATAGGCGACGACTCGGGCGCGATCTGCTTCATCCAAGCGCATCTGGTGCGCCTTTAGCTCCGCGCTCGACGAGGGCTGGTTCAATGGCGCAGTCGCACTCGCCACGGCTGCCGCGGATGGCGACGCGCTCGGCGCAGCCTTCGGCGCATCCGCAGCGGCACCCCTCTTGCAGCCGACTACGGTCATCAAGAGTAAGGTAGTTATGGCGCGCGCAGACGCGCCGCAAGCCCCCTGAAATCCAGTTTGCATCGCCGCCAATGTGACAGGAGTTCGCGGCAGTTCCTAGCGCGCAGCGCTCAATCAGCGAGGATTTGACGGGTGAGGCGGACGAGCTCGGACACGGACCAAGCTTGGAACGGGCAACCGCGTGGCGTGTACGGCGCCTCAGCGTCGGCGATTTCAGAAACGTGGCCGATGCCAGCTTGGTTGAGGTGCGCGAGCAGCTGAGTAACGAAGCGCTGTTCGGCCTCGCGCTTCGCGCTCGTGCTTCCCCCGCGGCACTTCACCCAAGCCTCCACGAACGGACCCATGAGCCACGGCCAAACCGTGCCCTGGTGATAGGCGGTGTCTCGCTGCCAGACACCGCCTTGATAGAACGGAACGTACGCCGGGTCCTTTGGGCTGAGGGAGCGCAACCCGAGAGGGGTTAGCAGCTCGCGCTCCACGACATCCAACACACGGCGCGCGCGCTCCGGTGAAAGCAGGCTGATCGGCAAGCCACCCGCGGCGAACACTTGGTTCGGGCGCAGCGCGGCGTCGTTGCGGCCAGGTTGATGATCGACGTCCACGACATCAAACAGACAACTTGCCGCTTCGTTCCAAAAGCGTTGTTCGAACGAGGCTCGAGCCTGTGTGACCCAGCTCGAAAGCTGGGGAGAAAACTGCGCTGCAACGGCCAGCGCGTTGAGCCAAAGTGCCTGAATTTCTACGGGTTTTCCGATACGCGGAGTGACCACGAAATCAGCCACTTTGGCGTCCATCCAGGTGAGTTGAACGCCGGGTACGCCGCAGGCAAGCAGGCCATCCGCATCCTTGCGGATGCCGAAACGCGTGCCCTGCGCGTAGCCGGTGACGATGGCCAGGATGGCCGCGCGCAGGGCATGGCGATTCGCCTGCGTGAGGCAGGCAGAGCCTCGCGGGTGCGCCATGAGCTCAAAAGCGGCGATCACGTACCACAACGAGGCATCCACCGAGTTGTATTCAGGGTGCCCGCTGCCGTCCGGGAATCGATTGGGCAGCATGCCTTCTGACACG
This sequence comes from Pseudomonadota bacterium, assembly GCA_040005755.1. Taxonomy (GTDB): domain Bacteria; phylum Myxococcota_A; class Polyangia; order Polyangiales; family Polyangiaceae; genus PMG-095. The sequence goes on along the minus strand of JBDTYJ010000069.1, from coordinate 13,172 downwards.
ACTTGCGACCACTCCACGAGAATATCGCGTGCCTCCGCGAAGCGACCGGTGGCCAGGCACAAGCCGCGGAGCGCGATGAACGTGTCCCTTCCCCAATCACCGAACCAGGGGTAGCCCGCGATCACCGTTCTGCCTCGCCCGCGAGCCACTAAGTAAGTGTCCGCAGCGCGCAACAGCGGCGTTGGGAAAGCCCGACGACGCGCCAGCTCGCCGAGCCTGCTGGTAGCCAAGAAAGCGTCCGCGCTCACTCCCTCTGGGAGCGCTTCACCCGGGGTACTGGCGCTCGATACCCAAACGGCGGGGCCTGCGGAAAGATCGAACCTGAGGATGCCCGGTGCGGCCAGATCTTCATCGCAATCGAGCCCGCGCCGTTGTTCTTCAGCGTAGCGAAACTTACGCCACCACTCCGGAGCGTGCGTGTACTCACCATTGCTCAGCATTTCGAGGCTGGGCACGCCGGGGTATGAGGAGAAGCGCAAGCGCGCGCCGCGTTGCTCAGGCTCGAAGCGGAACCCGCCGTTTTCGGCCTGCAGTGAGTGAAAGTCACGCCCGGAAAGGAACGGGCGCAGGCACAGCTTCACGCCCGGCGCGCTACCTTCCAAACGGAAGCTGACCAACACCGTGGGGCTGCTGTGAAGCATGAAAACTTCCTGAAGCAGACGCAGCCCGCTGCTCGTCACGTAGTGCAGCGTGGGCCACGGTTCCGCGTCGAACGTTTCGATCACGGCGTCAGCTTCCGTGAGCACATCAGGTGCGAAGTGATGACGGGTAAGTTGGATTTTACCGCTCGGCGTTTCTAGCCATGCCGAGAAACCATTGAGCAACACGAAGCGACTCGACGGCGGGCTCTGCGCCGACAACAACAGCGCGTGATAGCGCCTCGTTGCCACGCCCAGCGTGGTGCCTGAAGCGAAGCCGCCCAGGCCATCGGCTTCCAGCCACTCACATTCGGTGTTTACGGGCAGCACGTGCTTCGCCTGCGAAGGCAGGTCCGCGAGTTGAGCGATGTCGTGACAGGGCCTGCTTCCATGTGCGTCTTGCAGGAAGATACTCGGAATACAGCGCCGGAACTACGCTGTATGTTGACCGCGGGATGAGCTTCGGAAGGCAGCTTCTTGGGTTAGCGGGCGCGGCCAGCGCGCGACGTCGCGTAGCTCGCAACCGCGCGTTCATCGTGCAAGAAAGCAGCTCGTCGAGCCACCCCAAGTCGTCTATCCTGACGCCATGATCCGTGTGAAAGGGAGCTGCCTCTGCGGAGGCATCGAGTTCGAGGTCAGCGACCCGCCGAGCGGCGCGACTCACTGCCACTGTTCGCGTTGCCGCAAGACTCGCGGCACGGCCCACGCCACCAACTACATGGTCGCGCTCGATAGCCTGCGTTACCTGCGCGGCGAAGAGCTACTCAGCAAATACCGCTTGCCCGAGGCCAAGTTCTACGCGCATTGGTTCTGTAGCGTGTGCGGGAGCACCATGCCCCGTTTCGACGAGGCTCGCGGCTTCGCCGTCGTGCCCATGGGCGCGTTCGACGAAGACCCGATCAGCCGACCCAACCGCCATATCCACGTCGCTTCAAAGGCCGCCTGGGACGTCATCACGGACGGCTTGCCGCAGTTCGACGCCGGACCGCCGACGCTTTAGAGTGGCCGCAGCAAAGGTCGCCTTCGGGCACAAACCCAAGCGCGTGCCAAACGCGCGACGCTCCCCAACTAAGAAGCCCAGACTCACCAACGTATCGCCATTGGCGCGTCAGGAAAGGTTTGTACGGCGCCCGTAATGCCGTGGTCCCATTCGAGTTCGAGAAGGTGAGTGGGGCCCTCGACGATTGAAATCAGCCCGCTCGCGACAAACCAAGCCAAGCCATCTGAAACGGCGGAGCCAACGCCCGGATATTGAATGCGAACCCCGGTCAGGGTTCTTGATTTGCCCCGGTGGTGCGGCGGCGTGGGCGAGGAACTGGCCGTAGTTCCTCTAGGCCGAGTCGAGATGAACACGAGAGGTTCCTGAAGGTGGCCGCGCGGAGTGACGATGGGAATTCCGGCAGCGGCGGGAAGATATGCTGGACTGTAGATCCAAGTCGCAAAAGGCAACGCGGCCAAATCGGGGCAGGGAGCAAGCGGGCGGAAGCAGATCCCGAATGGGCACGCGCCGGTTTGCGTCCAGAAGATGCGCTCCTGAAGCCCCAGCGGCGCCACAGACGCTGACTTGAGTTCCGCAGCGTCGTGCGCGTGAAGCAGCTCGAAGAACGCATTCTCGAACGTGGCGCAAGCATTGGCCGTGCCTTGGCCGCGGTGCACGCGCCGATCGGTGAAGGTCATCCCGAAGTCAGAAAGCGCCGCCTCGACAAGAGCCGGCGCCGGCGTGGCGAGGAAGACATGATCGAGCTCCCATGAGGTCGTGCTCCGTGTCATTTTAGACATTCTTCTTGTCGAGAAAAGGGATTGCCCGCGATCGCGCGACAGATGTCCGAGTAGAACTGGAACGTTCGTTCTGGTCAAGGGCGCTCGAAGCGCGGAACTCAATCAGCGCTTCGAGCAGTCGATCCACTTCGTGCTGATCACGCACAAAATACTGCGCGGCAGACTTCTTGGAATGGCCGACGCGGACGGAAAAAACGTGCTCGGTCTCGTCCAAGCCGAACACATCCTCGTCGGTCACATCGTCGCCGATGAAGAACGCACCCCGCACCTGTTCAACGTCACGCAAGTGCAACAAAGCGTCACCCTTGTTCGCCGCCTGAGCAGGAAGCAGGTTGACGACTTGTTTGCCGGCCACTGCACGTACCGGTAGTTCGTCCACAACGTGGTGGATAGCGATGCGCGCTTGATCTTTCCGGCGTGCCGCGCGGTAGTGGACCGCCAACGAGTATCGTTTATCCTCGATTTCCACGCCCCGCAGGCCCGAAAGGCGCTGCTCCAGAAGCACGCGGATCTCGCTCATTTGCCGCTCGAAACTCGGGAGGTGCCCACCAGGTTCCATCCCATGGTTGCCGCTGATGTGTTTCACGCGGGCCGCACCGAGACGCGCGGCCACGTCCGCGCGACTGCGACCAGAGATGACTGCGCACGTATACATTTCGCAGACTTGCGAAAAGAGGTGCACTGTACGCGGAAGCATCTCGGCGCGTTCACGGTCCGCCACAATCGGCGCCAAAGTGCCATCGTAGTCGAACGCAAGGATTGGGGTCGACCTCGTGAACTGGTGCAACAACGCCAAGTTTGCGCGCGCAAATAGCCGCCTCATGCGATCCCCCGCTCAACCTCAGACAGCGGCGAGCCGAAGCGGCCGACCAAGCGCTCTTTGCGCCGCAGTTCCGCGGCGTCAACCAACATACGACCTGCCCAGCGATAGACATTGAACTCGGCTAGGTAGCGACGCATCGAGCGCATGCGCTCCCGTTGCTCCGTCGGCAACATCGTCAGCGCGGACGCGAGGGCTTCGCTGGCTTGGCGAAGGTCGTACGGATTGACGACGAGTGCCTCCGTTAGATCTCGCGCCGCGCCAGTGAATTGGCTGAGCACGAGCACCCCCCGTTCATCGTCGCGTGCAGCCACGAACTCTTTGGCTACCAAGTTCATACCGTCGTGCAGGCTGCTCACGTAGCAGAACTCTGCAGCGCGGTAGTAACGAAACACCGTCGCTGGCTCGTGATGCTCTCGCAAGAGTACAATCGGGCGATACTCCCCGGCCGACCAACGCGCATTGATCTTGTCGGCTAGCGCCTCGACGCGCTCGTTGAGCTCGCGATAGCGGGCAATTTTTGTCCGGCTCGGCGCCGCCAGTTGCGCAAACGTGAAGCACCCCCTGAATTCCGGATGATTGCTCAGTAGCTCGTCCACCGCGGACAAGCGTTCTTCGATCCCCTTTGTGTAATCGAGGCGGTCGATTCCCACGCCTAGCAACGCATCAGGGGCGAGCCTGAGTTCGCTGCGGACAGTCGCACGGCAGTCCTCCGCTGAGGGCACCTGAGCAAGCCAATGCACGGGCCACTCGATGGAAATCGGATAGGGACGAACCAACGTACGCCGCTGTCCTTGAATGACTGCGTGTGCTTCCCGGTCGATTCGGCTCTCCACGAATGCGTCCACGGAGTCGATGAAATTATTGCAGTGCTGCTGGGTATGGAAGCCGATGATGCTGGAGCCGAGCAGCCCCGCTATCAACTCCTCTCGCCAAGGACAGATCCCGATACGTTCGTCATTCGGCCAAGGTATGTGCCAAAATGAGATAATGGTCGCGCGTGGCATGCGGTCGCGAATCAACTTTGGAGCGAGCGCGAAATGATAGTCCTGTACCAGAATGATGGGATCGTCTGTATCGACTTCGTCGCAGACGGCCTCGGCGAAGCGCTCGTTGACACGGACGTAGTGCTTCCAGTCTTCGGCCCGAAACACAGGCCTCGTATGCGCCAGATGGCACAGCGGCCATAGCCCTTCATTCGAAAAGCCGTAGTAGTAGCCGTTCTCTTCTGCCTCGGAGAGCCAAACACGCCGAATCGAGTAAGACTCCTCGCCGGGCGGGACTAGGACGCGGTCGTGTGAATCGACCGTCTCGCGATCTCCTGACCCACTACCGTGGGCGATCCACACGCCGGAGCAAGCTCGCATCACGGGTTCGAGAGCGGTGACGAGGCCGCTCGCCGGATGAACGACGTGCAGCGCTTCCCCGACTTTTTCATGCACGTAGGGTTCGCGATTTGCCAAAATGACGATTCGTTCGCCATGCAGGTATTGCTTCAGCGTCGACCGCAATCGATCAGAACTCCACGCCCCAGCCCGCGCCTCAACACCGCGCTCGTCCGCAAGCCGTTCCGCTAGGGCCCGCACGTCCCGAAGTAGCGGCTGAAACTCAGTGCTGGCTGGCCCAGTCAACGCGCGACGCAGTTCGAGCGTCCAACCGCGCCAAGCATAGCGCGCGGCAAGCAGGGCGATGAGCGCAGCAGCGAGCGACAGGACAAAGAACGCTACCAGCAGAAATTCTCTAGTCGTCGCCTCGCGACGTCCCACATAGCTCAAGTCCTGAACGAGCAGTACGCTGCCAAGCGCCACGCCACGGTCTTCGATCGGCTCCACGCTGAGCTCAACGCTCCCGGACGGCAATTCGGGCGACATAGCCCAAGAGTCAGCCGGACCTGCGACCTCACGCCGCATCCGTTCTAGTACCGAGCGGCACGAAAATTCGACGGGAAAGTTCGGGGTCGCTGCGAGCAAGTCACCTTCGGGCGAACACGCTGCAGCCGCCATCACGCGTTCGTCGCGGGTGATATCGGACAGCGTTTCTGTCAGCTTCTCGCGGTCTGATCGCCAATGCCGCGAGAGACTCTCGCGCGCGGAACCAACGGCCAACCGCGATCGGAGCGCAAGATCCGCTTCGAACCAGGTACGAGTGGTGTGCGCGAGCACGAAGTAGGCAAGCGCCGCGAGCAAGCCCAGACCCAAGAGCAGCACCGCGATGAACCGAGGCAGACGTCGCATATCTTCGCATACCACCCGAGTGGCGCAGCTTCAAAGCATCGCCAGCGAGCGCTAGCCGGGCATGATAGCGCGTACCCTGGGCATCAGAGGGACGTTCCAGATGGTTTGACATCCAACCATTATGGAGGTAGCTCATGATGGTGTGATTTCGGTGATCTTCAACCAGCAGCGCTCGTTGCACTATGACTGCATCGCCACATCTTTGTTCCGGGATAACGTTCAGCATTATCTAGAAGGCGGTGTTCCCACGGATCGCTTCCTGTGCATCCAGGCCTTCGCGGACGCGCCTTGGGAAGGCCGAGTCCTTGCGCTGAACGCTCGCAAACTCTTGAACGAACTCGAGATGAGCTGGTCTCACCTACGCTGCTTCAGCGTCGACGACTTAGCGATAGGTCTGCGAACGCGCGCAATGCTCGCGGCCGCTCCTCTCAGGCCGGGCTTGCGCGGGACGGTTCTTTATAGATCAGTCAATTTGCCGATTCCCATCGATTTGACGGCGAGCCGTACCTTGGAGGACGTATTCGGTCGATTCATCACTGATTTGCGTGACCTCGCCCGAGATACTCCGGGCCGCGGTCGGCTAATGGTGCGCGGTAGGCATGCTACGGCCCCGGGCTGAACGTAGGGCCGCGCGCGTGCGACGCACGCGCAGTATCCGACATACTACTTAGTTGGATGTACAACTATTACTGAGAAGCCAAAGGCTGCGCGTCCGCCGCCTGGCGATGTTTGGTCGTTGGAAGTCACGGGCAAACCGACCTTGAGCGCGTCCTGCTCGATGACATCGCCGGCCAATTGCGTCCGGGTCGCGCCGTGTTCGGTGCTCGCCGTTCGACAACGCTAGGCTGGACCCTCCGACGGATTGCCCGCCGCTTAGCAGGCGAGTACGGTCTGGTCATGGCTTTCCGAACGCTGATTCAGCGCGCCCACGGCGCTCAGGCAGTGTTGGGGTTGGCGAGTCTTTGCGCATTGGCACTGGCGGCGGCCCCTAACGAAATCCGCGCGGACGCGGGGCCGACGGCGAGCGTCGATGCAGGAGCGGACGCTGGTGCCGCATCGCCTGATGCTCGAACCGCCGAGATTCGCGAGCTTGTGAACGGGTCGCTAGCCGTCACTGTGGACCCGCAGACGCTCTTCGACGTTTCTTTGAGCGACGAGAAAGCCGTGCAAGTCGAAGCCGCAAGGCTTCGCACGCTGTTGGAGCCTGCGAAGCCGCAAAGCTCCGCCGATATCAGCAAGCGACGCTCGCAGGCCGCGGGCAGCGCCAAGGACGCCGGGCTCGATACCGTCGACCCCGACGCCTGGCGGGCACGTGTCGACTTGGACAAGGCGCGGTTCGATTTCTACGTACTGCCGCGCGAGAGGCGGAGCCAATTGCTTCGCGAGCACGCGCAAAAGCAAGAGGCGGCGCAGCCCAAAGAGACGGCAGAGGATCGCCGTGCTCGGGAGGTGGAACAGGAACGGCAGACGGCGCTGGCCGCCGCGCGTGAAGCTCGCTCGGAAGCGGAACGGCTCGTTGCGCAGGAGTTGGCTCGCCTGATCGGGGTGGAACGGACGGTTCAGGAGGTTCGGAATCGACTGACCGCCGAACGCGCTACTTTTGCGGCACGCGGCGATGCTCTTCTCGGCTGGCAACACCGAGTCCGTGAAGCCGAAGCCGGCTCGGCCGAGCTTTCGGACACGACCTACGATGCTGTTCGAAAGACTTTGCGGGCGTCACGCGACGAGCTTTCGGCGACGCTCAACGCCGCGGGCTCAGCGAGTTCGGACGTTCCGGATCTGGGCCCGGACGCCCTGACGGATATCCCGTCTGAAGTGCCCACGGACGAGGTGCGGGCGCGTCGCGCCGCGGTCGAGCGCTCGATATTGGCAGCACGGTCCGAGGAGCGCGCGATCCGTGGCCAGCGAGCAGCAACGTTGCTCGGCGAGATAGACAAACTGAATCAGGATCGGCTCGACCTGCTGCCACACCTGTCGTCGGACAAACGCGCGGCGATCACAGGCTTCACGGTTGCGGGGCTCGACCAAGCGCGCGCGGAGGGCCGCCAACTACTATTGATCCTGCGCTATCATCGGCACGTCGCGGACAGCTGGCTGCGCGAGTTGCGCGCCCGGCAATTCCGCGGGATCGCCTGGTGGAGTGTCACCGTAACTGCCGTGCCCTGGCTGATCGGCTTGCTGCTGTTCTTTTGGTGGCGACGTCGAAGTCCGCAACTGTTTGCCCTCGCCGAAAAGCGAATTGCGGACGACGACCGCAGCGCGCGCCGCAACAAGCCCTCTGCGCTATATAGAGCCGTACGTTTAGTGCGCGGCTTTCACCGGCCACTCGAATGGCTGTTGTTCCTCGGATTCTCGATCCGGCTCTTGCCTCAAGGCGCCGAGAACTTGCTTGAGACGCAACTTCTGGTCGTGGTTGTGGGATGGACTCTCGGCGGCGCTTTGATCGTGAACGTGTTGAACGCCATCGCTACGCTTGGTGATGCGCCCAAGGGAGGCGCGCAGAGTGAGATCGCGCAGCTTCGCTTGCGTTCGCTGCGTCTCGTCGGTCGGGTGGTGGTCGCGTTCGCCCTAGTGCTCGTCTTGAGCGAGCGGCTCGTCGGAAACGGCACCGTCCACAGCTGGGTCTGGTCAACCTGTTGGTTTGCCGCCGTGCCCGTTTTCCTGATCCTCGTGCGTTGGTGGCGACAAACGGTCTTCGAGCGGGTCGAACGGGTACGCCGAAAGTCAGCGCTGCAGGCCTGGCTACTGGCCAACCGCGTCGGTTGGAAAAGCTTCTTTGCGGCAATGATTGCTGCCGTCCAGTTGTTCGTGCTCGGTTCATATAAGGTCGTCAGGACTTGGGTTGCCGGGTTTGACCTGGCGCGACGCGCCCACGCCTACCTATTCAAACGCGAGCTCGCCCGCTTGGCGGAGGCCCGACCCGAGGAGAAGTTCCGACCGCTGCGGGCCGACGCCGCGGCCTCCTTGGCCCCCAACCGCATGGGTGATGCTTGGCTCGGCTGCCCCGCTGAAGCGCACAGTCGAACCCTGAGCGCGTCCGCGGCAGAACGGCACGGGGGCCTCGTCGCTGTCGTCGCCCCGCGCGGGCTCGGGAAATCCACGCTGTTGCGTCATGTCGCGCGCCTCGTTCCGGGAACGGCAACACTGTCGTGCCAGCCGCACAGCACCGTTCAGGACTTACAGGCCCTGCTCGAAAAGGCCGCACCCGCCCCGGTAGGTGAGGGCGGCTCAAACGCGCCATCGTTGCTGCTCATTGACGATGCCCAAGCCCTGATGAAGCCCATCTTGGGCGGCCTGCGGGTGTTCGATGAAGCGCTCTCTTTCGCTCGTAGCCACAGTCAGCACTCGCTGTGGGTTTTCGCTATCGACGCAACGCTCTGGCCGTTCTTGCAGCGGGCACGTGACTCGCGCCCGCTATTCGACCGTGTGATCAAGTTGGAGCCGTGGCGCGATGAGCAGATCGACCAGCTGCTCACGCTCCGTAGCCGCGAAGCCGGTATCGACCCAAGTTTCGAGGATTTGCTGGAGCCCTTGCCCCACGCGGCCGACGAAATTGACCAGCAAGAGGCGCTCGAGAGCAAGCGAGTGGGCTACTCTCGCATGGTTTGGGACTATGCGCGAGGAAACCCCGGGCTGGCGCTCGAGGTCTGGCGGAACTCGGTGGCGGAAAGCGTTTCGGGAAGCGTGCGCGTCCGACCCCTCACCACGCCCGACGCCGACGTCCTCGAGCTTCTGCCGGACTCGACGCTCTTCATTCTGCGCGCAGTCTTGCAGATGGCTCCTGTGAGTGTCAGCGACGTGGCTCTCGCAACGCGCATAGGCGAAGCGCAGGTGCAGAGCGCGTTCCGATTCGGCGGCGCCCACGGCTACCTGGAAGAGGACGCCGGTCGCGTGACGGTTGCCTGGCGTTGGTTGCGGGCGATAACCGCGCTGCTAGAGCGTCGTCACTTGCTGGTGGATGCGTGAGCCACGTGATGTCGAGACAGAAGCAGAATGTTCTCCGCGCCGGCTTACTTTCGTTCCTAGCGCCGCTCACGGCGCGCGCCCAGAGTGTGCCGAATTTCGGGCGTATAGCTGAGTTCGTGCGCTGGGGCGGCCTTGCCGCTTCTGTCCCTCTCGTGATCGGCGCGGTATTCGTGATTCGCTTGATTGAGACGAGCGGCGATCACTTGAGCCTGCGCTTTTCCAATCGCCGTCCGATGATCCAGAAGGTTCAGACGACGCTCCGCTTCCTGCTCTACATACTGACCTTCGGGCTCACCGCCAGCCTCAGTATTCGGCTCGATTCGACCGCGCTGACCGTAATTGGTGGCGCATTGGCCTTCGCCGTTGGTTTTGCGCTCCGCGATCTCGTGGCCGCGTTCATTGCTGGCATCACCATCATGTTCGATCGACCGTTCCAAGTCGGTGATCGCGTTTCATACGGCGGTCAATACGGCGACATCATCAAGATCGGTCTGCGCAGCGTGCGTATGAATACCCTCGACCACAACATCATCACGATCCCGAACAACAAAGTATTCACGGACGTGACCTCTAGCGCAAACTACGGTGCGCTCGAGATGCAGGTGCCTATGGACTTCTACATCGGCGTTGACCAAGACGCGGTGCTTGCAGCCGAGCTCGTGCGGGAGGCCTGCCTGACGAGCCCCTACGTCTTCTTGTTGCAGCCCGTTCCGGTGCTCGCCAAGCAAGTCATCCTGCAAGACTACCTCGCTTTCCATTTGAAGGTGCGTCCGTACGTGTTCGACTCGAAGTACGAGAAGCCGTTCGAAACGGACGTGCACTTCCGCGTACTCGAAGCCTTTCGCGATCACGGGATTGGGCCACCCGCAGTTCTCCATCGCCAACTCGCCGCTTCGGCGCCGCACAAAAATGACTGTTGAGAGCCAGGCGGAGACCCGAAGGCGTTGCGCGCAGGGCGGCGTCGCGGTCGGGCTGGGTTAACTACTCTGGCACCCGCCGCGATCGTCGTTCAATAGCGCGGAAGGCCTGGTGCAAGATCAAAGTTTTGGGCAAGGAAGCCTGGCGGTCGCACAAACGCCCCGGCCGGGTTCCAGCCATGTTGAATTTGGGCCGTCGCCGCAGGCGGGGTCGTTTGAGTTCCAACGTTGTTTGAGCGTTTGCATACGGACTCCTTGTTTTTACCGAGGCACGGGCCTATGGATAGCGCCGCTTACTGCTTCATATGTCGGTGCCATCGCTCGCCAACTCCGTGCTCCGCCGAATTCGCCACTTAACCAGGTGGCGAGACAAAGCGCGTTTGTCTGCGTTGTTTGCGGACCGTGCGCCAATCGATCTCGGCATCGTCGGCCGCACTCTGTTGCACGCCGCGGCAGTCGGTTTGGCGGCAGGTTTGGTCGGCGCCGCGTTCTTTGCCGGTTTGGAGTACGTGCAGCGCGGTTTGCTGGAGGAACTCGTCGGGTACGTGCCCTTACGCGCAGATGGAGAGACGTTCGCCGCGGGCGAAGGGCACGGCGTATTTCGCTGGTGGATGCTGCTTTTTCTTCCGGCTCTAGGTGGCCTCGGTTCCGGCCTAGTGACGCGCCTCGCGCCAGAGACTCGCGGCGGCGGCGGCGACGCGATGATTGAGGCTTTTCACCATCATGGCGGTCACATTCGTCGGCGCGTAATCTGGGTGAAGTTCTTGGCCTCGTTGTTCACGCTCGGCACTGGCGGAGCTGGCGGTCGAGAAGGGCCGATCATGCAGATCGGCGGCGCCCTCGGCGCGCTCGTCGCCCGCGTGCTCCGCGTGACGGTGCGCGAGCGGCGTATCTTGATGGTAGCTGGCGTCGCAGCCGGCATGTCGGCGGTATTTCGGACACCCTTGGGCGCAGCGTTGCTCGCAGTCGAGGTGCTCTACAAAGACGGCTTCGAATCTGACTCGCTGGTGCCGGCGGTACTCGCGAGCGTCGTCTCGTACTCCGTCATCATCTCGGTGTTCGGAGAGAGCACGTTGTTCGCGCGTGTGCCGCGTTTTCCCTTCGAGCCGCGCTACTTGCCTCTGTTCGGTGTGCTCGCCATCGCCACAGCGGCGCTCTCGGCAGGTTTCGTCTGGGTCTACGGTGGGGTCAGGCGTTTTTTCGCCGGGCTGGCCGTGCCGGATTGGGCGCGCCCGGCGCTCGGCGGTTTGCTGCTCGGAGCCCTTTGCGCGCCGTTGATCTACTGGGTCGGCAATCACATCCACGCGCCCGGGCAAGGCCTCGGCATGTTGGGCGGTGGTTACGGGGCCGTTCAAATGGCGATCGCGGGTTCGCCCTTTTTGACCGAGGGTTGGACAGCTGTGCTGCTGCTGATGGCGCTCGCTCTGGCGAAGCTGTTGGCGTCCTCGATCACGATTGGTTCTGGAGGCAGCGCGGGTGACTTCGCGCCGTCACTCGCTATGGGCGGGCTGTTCGGCGGCGCATTTGGCCGCGCCGCGCAGCTCATCTTTCACGACCCGCACATTCAACCGGGGGCCTTCGCGCTCGTCGGAATGGGCACGTTTTACGGTGGAATTGCGCATGTGCCGCTGAGCGCCTTGGTCATGGTGTGCGAGCTGGCAGGGAATTACGATTTGCTGGTGCCGCTGATGCTGGCGCAAGGTATCGCGTTCGTCGCCTTGCGCCATCGCTCGCTGTACCACGCGCAAATGCCCGCGCTGCGCGACTCCTCCAGCAACCGCGATGCGACGTTGCTCGGTGTCCTGCGGAATATCCGCGTGCGCGATGTGATGAAGCCTAGCGCACCGCCGATTTGCTTCTTTCGAGAGACGCCCACGAGCGATGTCATTCGGCATGCGATCAACGCAGCGGGCCAAGAGGTGTTCCCCGTCTTGGCCGCGGATGGGCGCATCATCGGGCTGATTTCATCCGTATCCATGCGGCTGCTGTCCGCAGAGCGCACGGATACGAGCTGGACGCTCGTCGCGGACGTGATGCAAGCCGTCGTCGCCGTGCATCCGGAAGACGACTTGCGAACTGCGACCGAGGCGATGCTATCGAACGAACTCCGAGAAATCCCCGTGATTTCGGCCGACAACCGAGTGCTTGGCATGCTCGACGAAACCGATATTTCCGAGGTTTATCTCCAAGCCGCGGTGCGAGCCGAAACTGCCGACCGCGCCACTGCGATTGTCACGCCGCCGATCCGGCACTAGCCTACGGGTCAATGGTGCGATCGAAACCGCAAGCGCGCGAAGCGAACGCGGACGACACTGTAAACTTGGGGGACGTGCTCGGTTTCATGCGCTTGCTTTGGGCAGTGGCGCATGGCTTGGAATCCGCATCCAAGCAGATGCAAGCCCGCGTGGGGGTCACGGGCCCACAGCGGCTCGTCGTCCGCATCGTCGGGCACTACGGAAGCATCTCGCCAGGCGAGCTCGCGCGCGTCTTGCAGTTGCACCCGAGCTCACTGACAGGCGTCCTGCGGCGCCTGGAGAATGCGAGCATGATTACGCGCGACGTCGATCCGAGCGACGGGCGACGGGCAGTGCTCCGTTTGACCAAAGCTGGCAAGCGTCTCGACGCACAGCGCGCTGGCACGGTTGAGGCGGCCGTGCGCGCGGCACTCTCCGCTCTGCCAGACGGCATGGTCCGCGCCGCCGAAGACGTATTGCGTCAGGTGGCGTCAGAGCTCCAGCTGCGGTGGGGTGACCAGGCTCGAAAGAGTTCGGACCTCGAGCCGCCGTCCAGCACAAGGAAGGCCGCCCTGAAACGCCGC
>JBDTYJ010000068.1:0-18947 GCA_040005755.1 Pseudomonadota bacterium | reverse complement strand
GGCCGCTAGCGGGCGCCACTGCCAGTCTTGGCGCCGAGGCCCAACGTCAGCGACAGCCCGCCCGCGCCGAACAGCTTGGCGCTGTGCTGCTCGCCGGCGATCACGGTCGGCAACGTGCCGCCTGCCAAGTCGACTGCCAGCCGTACGCCGTGAAAGGGAGTCGACAAATGGCGCGCGAAATCCAGTGACAAACCCGCATGGGCGGTCGGGAAAACCCCCGACGCCGAGCCCGAAACACGCATTTGCTGGGGCGGATCCGTTGGGCAATCCACGCCGTACCTGCCGTCGACGCCGACGCAGTAGGTGCCATCGGCGTTGAGGGCTGTGAGCGTCGCGCCCAGGTTGGTGTGAAGCTCCGCGTACTGACTGGACCCGGTGACGCGCATATCGGCGCCCGCCTCCAAGCCGCCGCGCCACGCGCTGAACGAGGCCGCATTGTCCGTAGCGCTGGCGTGAGCGAGAAACCCGAGTGTCGCCAAGCTGAAGCGCTTATCGCCGCCCAGGAACGTCCGATAGCCGAGCAGCGGCTCGAGCGCGCCGCCCGAACTCGGGTTACCGGCGTAGCGCGCGCCGACCAGCAAGCCCGGCACCGAGATCAGGTTATCCGGCTCGAACACGCCCGCGACCTGCGACAACGCCCCGGCCTTCGGCTTTTCGGTCACGGTCGTGCTTAAGTAATATCCGGGCACCAAACCGACCTGCAATTCGGCGCCGGGGCGTTCGAGTGGCGGCGCTGGAATACCAGTCATGGCCGGTGTCGGACCGAGCGTGGCGCACGCGCACAGCGCGCCCTGCCCAAGCGCGAACACGGCTACGCAAATCGCCGACTTGGCCGCATTTCGTGGTTTCATGCAACCACGGGGGGCATATCTCGTGCCGAGGCCAGCTGTGCAATTCGTTTCACAGTGACGCCGCTCCGCGGCTGTGGTCGTAACGCGAGCGGCTGGCCTATGATGAGCAGAGTATCTCGGGCTCTTTGTGTCGATGCCAGACCGCGATGTTCCCCCGTTCTGTCCCGCGCGTAGCGCCGCGCGCCGTCGCGAGCAACGCTTCGTTTGCCACGTGGCGCTGAGCGCAGCGCTGGCGTGCTGGGCGCCAGCCGCACACGCCGAGCAAGAAACGATCGCGCTAGAGTACCAAGTGCACGCAGGATGTCTGGATAAGCAACAGTTCGTCGCGCGAGTGCAGGCATTAACGAACAAGACGCAAGTGGCGAGCGAGGGCGCCGTGACGCGACGCAAGTTCAGCGTGCGCGTGCTGCGCTCTTCGGGTGCTGAGGTCGGGCGGCTGACGGTCGAGGATCGCGGAACCAAGACCACGCGCCAAGTCTCGGGCGCGAACTGCGATGAAGTGTTGGCTGCGCTGGCGCTGGCCACCGCCATCGCGGTCGACCCGGATGCGCTCGGCGGAGCACCCAGCGAGCCGCCCGCAGCTTCCTCCACGCCGCCGGCTCTCGTGACTCCGCTGGCTCCAGCAGCCTCGCCCTCAGCGCTCGTTCCGCGCGCGTCCGGAGCCGCTACCCACAAGCCTGCCCGTCGCGAACCCCAGCTGTCCGTTGCCACGGGAGCCCGCCTGGGCGGTGCACTCGCGCCGTTCCCAAAGTTGGAAGCGGCGGCGGAGCTTGGCCTCCGCCGGTGGGCTCCACTCGAGCTCTCGCTGGGCGCTGCGTACGGCCCGCGCCAACACAATCGCCAGATCGATGTCTCGGAATGGCTGGCGTGGCTGGGCGTCAGCTGGCGGCTGGTCGATATTCGGCGCCTTTCCCTGTTTGCTGCAAGCGCCGTGGAGGGCGGGTGGGTTAAGGCGGTCGGAGGGCCAGAAATTCAGCCCAGCCTCAGCGCCACGCGACCTTGGTGCGCGCTCGATGTCAGCCTGGCCGCGCGCCTCCGTACCCCCTGGACGCTGTTTCTCCAAGCAAACGCGGGGCTGCGCCTGCCGCTCTTGGTGCAACGGTACAACGCCACCGAGCCGCTCAACGGCAATTCGGTCGAGCTATATCGCACGGGGCGCGTCGGGTACCTGTTGAGCCTGTTCATCGGAGTGCCGTTTTCGTGATCAGCGCCGGCCGTTGCGGAAACCGCAGGGGATGCCGTGGGCGCAAACCGCGATGAACGACAGCAAGTGCGACGCGCACCCGCTTTCCGACTCAGCTGTAAGCTCGAGCGCTGAGCTCAGCGACGAGCGGGAGTTGCCAGTGGGAGCGGCGCCCAGGGACTCGGAGCGACTGCGACGAGTCGCGACCGCAGAGCTCGACTTCGTGTGGCGTTGCTTACGCCGCTTTGGCGTGCCCGCCGCGGATGTCGATGATGCGGCGCAGCAAGTCTTCTTCGTCGCAGCTCAGAAGCTGCACGAAGTTCCGGTCGATAAGGAGCGCAGCTTTCTGTTTGCAACGGCCGCCCGCGTCGCCGCCAATGCACGCCGCTCGATACATCGCCGCAAACAAGCCTATGAGAGCCTGGCTCATGTGCCTGAAGATCCCCGCGTGGGACAGGATCAATTGGCCGACCAACTGCGGGCTCGGGCGCTGCTCGATCAAGTAATGGACAGCATGGCCGAGGACTTGCGCGCCGTATTCGTGCTTTTCGAAATCGAGGAAATGTCAGTGTACGAGATCGCGGACGCGGTTGGCATTCCGCTTGGCACCGTGGGCTCGCGCCTCAGGCGCGCACGCAAAGCGTTTCAAGACGCAGTCAGCCGATACCGCGCGCAGCAAGGTTTCCGGCGAGGAACGGAGTCATGAAAGATTTCAATCGGCTATTGGATGACGCGCAGACCGACCCGCTGGAGGCGGAGATCCTGCGGCTCGCGCGCGTGGAGGCGCCGAGCACTGAGAGCCGGCGGCGCATTTTGGCTGGCCTAGGAACGTCCGCGGCGGTCGGAACCGTGAGTCGGTCGTCGGCGGGCGCGGACAAAGTCGGCCGAGCAGGAGCTGCCTTGAAGTGGGCATGCGCCGGTATCGTCGCCGTTGGGGCTTCGGCGGCAGTGCTGTGGCTCGCGCAGCCGGCAGCCCGGCCAAGGCTCGTGACTTCTACGCCGATGGTGGCGCCCTTGCCGCCCCGTCCCAGCGCGCCGGCCAGCGCCTCGAACGCGCCCGACTCGCTGCCGGCGCCCCCGCCCACGCTGCCCAAGCCAGCGGACAGGGCGGCGCGCAGCTTGGCGCCGCGCAGCTTGGCGCAACCTGGGCCGTCCTTGGCCGAAGAGGTAGCGGTCATCCGGAGTGCAAAGCAGGCGCTCGCTGCGGGCGACGCCGCGCAAGCGTTGCACGAGCTGCACGTCTACCAAGCTCACTTCCCTGGTGGTCGTTTGGCGCAAGAAGCGAACATCGTGCGTATCGAGGCCTTGCTGAAATCAGGCAACCGGGCCGCGGCCGACGCGGCCGCCGATCGCTTTCTGGCTGCACACCCTGACAGCCCGTACGCGCCACGTGTGCACACCCTGATCGGCCGTTGACCAGGCCCTGCGCTCACGCCCCCCTGGCCTCGCGCGCCGCTATTTGAGCGCCAATACCGAGATCGTGTCGGAACCGTGATCAGAAAGCGCGGCGGCGACACTTACAGTTCGAGTCACCCGTAACTCGTCGCCGTCGCTATCATGCCGCGCGCGGCACTGGAGATACACGTGCGCCTTCAGCTGCATCCTTCGCACTTCGCCCGCAAAGCGCTGGTCTTGAGTCTACCGCTACTCGGTTTGGCTTGTTCGCCGAAGGCGGGCAGGCCAATGGGTCCACCAGATGCCGGTTTTGTTGTGTCCGACTACTTCGCGCCTGCCGGCGCGATGGGCGACGGCGCGACGCCCGGGCTGCTCACGATAACGGTCGACGACGAGACCAAGTGCAAACCGCGGCCCAGTGGCGCCAAAGGCGATTGCTACGCATTCGACTATGCCGCGGGCCCCGCACTGTTCGCGGGCCTGTATTGGCAGAGTCCGGCCAACAATTGGGGCAGCTCAGCCGGCGTGGCGATCCGCGCAGACAAGCTCACTCGAGTCAGCTTTCAGGCCGCGGTCACAAGCGGCAGCGAGTCGATGACCTTCGAGATCGGCGGCATTGGGCTGCCCACTGATGCCACGCTCGACGCACAGCGCGCCGCCATGGGCGAAGTGAATAGCGATCAGTTCATCAACAAAGACGTGTTCAACGTGACCGGCGATTGGCAACGGTTCTCATTGTTGATCCCGGCGCCGAGCGATCCAAAAAAACCAATCCGTACTTTGCTCGGCGCGTTTGCCTGGTACGCGAGCTACCCCGCTCTACCGAGCACGACCGATCCTGCGACGTTCGACTACTCGAGCCTACCGCCCAAGACGATTTTCATCGACGACCTCGTGTACGAGTGACTTTGCCGCGCGGAACCGCCCCCATGAACGCTCAGCTGATGCTGGTTCTGTTGTTGCTCGGCGTGCTCGGCTTCGCTTCGTCGGCCCACGCTGGCCCTGCCCCGGGACCCGAGCTCAATCCGTTTTCTTGCATAGGCGACGCCGAAGCAGCCAGCGAAGATCGCTCGATCGCCCAAATTCGAAGCGAGCTCGACAAGAAACTCGACCCGCCATTCGTGGTCTCGGACCCGCTCAGCATCCGCGCTGAAAAGCTGTGCGTGATAGCGCAACTGAAGGCGCGCGTCGGCGATACGGATGCCATCGATTACTTCGAGCAGGCCATTTTTCTGAACCCGGACGAGCCCGGGTACGACTTGTTTGCGGGCAACTACTACGGCGGAGCACGCGGAGCCAAGGGCCCAGTGCTCGAGTCGGCAGAGAAATACTTGTACCGCGCGCTCGAGAAGCTGGAAAAGCTGCGTCAGCGCGGGCGCTTTCGCGGCTTTCACAGCGTGGTCCACGAGCGCGTGCAGCGCGCCCTTTTGACCTTGTACCAACAGGATGGTGTGCCGCTCCTGCCGTGGAAAGCATTTCCACAAGCGAGCAGCGGCTACCTCGCGCCTGGCCTATCACTTTCGACCCAAGTGGCGATCTCGCGCGATACGCGCGATGGCTTGGGCGGGAGCGACACTCAGGCATTCACCGCGGAAGCGGGGCTGTTCAAGGTACGGCGCGGGCTCGAACCTTCTGCTCGCAATCTGTACGACATCGTGCGTCAGCCGCTGCGCCTCATCACCAACACGGAGCTTCGCCTGCGGCACACTTACCTGGGTGCGATCGACTTGAGCTACGGCACGGTGCACGCAGAGCGAGCCGCCCTCACCACTTTCGGTGAACCGAGCATGAAGAACGACATCGACGTCAAGCAAGTGGGAGTGGCCTACGAGCGCGTGATTCCGCTCTACCCGCTGTTCGATTTGAAGCTGGCCTTGGGCGTGAAACAAGTCGAGCGCCGCGGCGTGGTCGAGTATTTGCCCAACTGCAGCCAAACCTTCCCCGTCTACGAAGCGCGACCCAGCGTTTCTCGTTTCATTAGCTCGGACAAGCTCACCGTGAGCGGCGTACTCACACTCATGAATATTCCCGATGTTCAGTGCGAGGGTCAGCAGAAGGTAAGCTCGTATCTGAACGTGCGAGGGCGCACCATCACTGGCCTGAACCTGGAGTACGCCATCTACTCGCCGCTGCTCTTGCCTGCGCTCGGGCTAGGCTCGCTACGGCCGTATCGTACCTCCACGCGCGGCCTGTACCTGAGCGCCGGCTACGTGAACGACAACGAGGTATTCGGCGATCGCCGGGTCGTAAACGAAACATTTTTCGCCGGCGCGCGGCTGGAAGGCCCGGGTAGCTACGACATTGCTTTCCAAGAAACGTACTACGCTGCGAGCGGCACCGTCATCGACAACGGCGGGTTAGAGCAGCACGACCCGAACATTTCGGGGACCATCCTACGCTCGGCTTTGACCATCACGCGCCGCTTGACCAATCCGGATGAAACACCGGGTGTCCCCAGTTCCTGGGGGCCTTTCGGCAACGGTTCGCTCAACTGGGTGTTCCCGCTCAGCTTCGATAAAGTGCTGTCTGGTTACGACCAACTGGAGAACGTGCGCGCCGGAACCGCGCTGTGGTGGAAGGTCTTCGGCACGGGTCTAGGGGGCAGCA
Source organism: Pseudomonadota bacterium (assembly GCA_040005755.1). GTDB lineage: Bacteria > Myxococcota_A > Polyangia > Polyangiales > Polyangiaceae > PMG-095. The sequence continues at coordinate 12,911 of JBDTYJ010000068.1, read as the reverse complement.
CGTTGCTCGTCACTGCCGGCTATGACTACGGATATTTTTACCACCTGGGCAACGCCGGGCATCGCCACAATGTCGGCATCACACTGCGCCTCGGCTGGAGAGATCTATGAGTCACCTGGGCTTCCGCTTCCGCTTCCTCTTGGCTTGCGTGGTCGTGAGTGGTGCACTGTCGTGCGCGCCCGGCGCGCTCGAGCCGCGCACATCACCCTCGGCGCCAGCGGCGAGCATTTCCCAGCGGCTCGGCTCGGGCTACTACCTCACGCAGCCACCAGCGGATCTGGAGCTGCCGGGCAACAGCCAGAAGCAGCCCGTTGTGCCAAAAGTCACGGCTGATTTCCAGGGCCCAGCCACGAGCAACGACTGGTGGTCTTCGCTGATTTGGCAGAACGACAGCAACGGTAAGAACCCGTATTCAGAAGCGATGTACGCGCACCCGCTGACGTTTCGCGCCGAAGCTGCGGGGCTCGGCCTGGGCTATCCCACTCTGCCGGAAGTGCGCTCCGACCAATACATGTACTACCACGCGAAAGAAGTGCTGGTCGGCCTGCAAGGGCTCGCCGCCAGCGCGACGCGCGTCGCAAGCTACTCGGACTGGGTGGTCACCGCGTCTTGGCGCGACGGAGCGAGTGAGCTTCGCGCGACCATCGGCCACGGGCTGCCCTTTGTATATCTGACGCGCACCGGTACTGCACCTGCGCTGATCGCTCCGCAACATGGAACGAGTCAACACGCGCCGTTCGAAGTCCAAGTTTGGCACCAGGGTGGCGATTGGCTAGGCTTCAGCGTGGCGGGTCATGAGTACGCGGTGTTCGGCCCGAGCGGTTCGGAGTGGCAGGCCTCGGGCGACTGCTTTACCTCGGATTTGGCCGGTAAGAGCTACTTTTCCTTGGCGGTGCTGCCCGACCAATCTGCCGCTACGGTGGCCTTATTTCGCGCGCACGCGTACGCGTTCGTGACCGGTAGCGAGGTCAGCTGGCGCTACGACGCACCGGCAGCGACGCTGCATTCCACATTCCAGGTCAGCACTGAGCTCAAGGAAGCAGGCCACGGCCACGTGAACCAAGCCTTGCTCGCGCTGTACCGCCATCAATGGCTCAATACCAAGGCGCCGCTCCGCAGTGAGTCTTACCTGTCACCGCGCGGCCAAATGAAATTGCTGGAAGGCTCGAGCTTCGAGACCGAGCTTGCCTTCAACGGCGTGCTGCCAATATTGCCGAATGTTGCCCAGAGTGACCGGGACGATCTCGAATTTTACATAAAACAGCTGTATTACCAACCGGATCTGTTCCCCAAAGGCCCGGGGGAAAAGCCGGAGCGCGATACATACTGGGTTGGCAAATCCCTACTCAAGGTAGCCAATGCGCTGCAGATCGCCGATCAAATCGGATATGAGAGCGCCAAGGATCAGCTACTGCAAGCGCTGAAGAATCAGCTCGAAGACTGGTTCGACGGGCGAGCACCGAGCGCGTTTTACTACGACAAGAACTGGCGTTCGCTGATCGGCGTTCCAGCGGGCTTCTTTTCCGGCCTGCAGCTAAACGACCATCACTTTCACTATGGCTACTACACGTTCGCCGCGGCCATCGTCGCCAAGTACGACGCCGCCTGGGCCAAGCGCTGGGCTCCCAACGTTGAGCTATTGATCAAAGACGCGGCGAATTGGGAGCGCTCCGATCAGCGCTTTCCCTTCTTGCGCTACATGGATGCCTACGCCGGGCACTCCTGGGCCAATGGCCCCGCGCAGTTCGCCGAAGGCAACAACGAGGAGTCGGCCTCTGAAGACGTGAATTTCTCAGCTGGCGCCGTGCTCTGGGGTGCGCTCACGGGCAACCGCGCCATTCGGGACATGGGCATCTTCCTGTACACGCAGCAAGTGTCCGCCATGGAGCAATACTGGTGGGACATCGACGGCCAGGTATTTCCGAAGCGCTTCGAGCACGCGGCGGTCGCGATGGTCTGGGGCGCGGGTGCCCGACACGATACATGGTGGTCCCACGATCCAATCTTCGTCCACGGCATCAACTTCATGCCAGCCACTGGTGGCGCGTTGTTCATGGGCCGGCACCCGGAATACGTGCGCCGGAATTACGCTGAAATCGTGACAGAAAACCGCGCTGAGCCGCTCACCTGGCGCGACGTCACGTGGATGTACTTGGCACTCGCCGATCCAAATCGCGCACTCGAGCTGTATGAGAAAGACCGCTACTTCAAACCCGAGTTCGGGAACTCCAACGCCATGACCTACCACTGGCTAGAAAACCTCGCCGCGCTCGGTCAGCTCGACACGAGCGTCCGTGCGGATACGCCAACGTACGCCGTGTTCCACAAAGGCAAACGGCGGACGCACATCGCCTTCAACCCGGGCGGGCAGGCGCTCGAGGTGCACTTCTCGGACGGCGCCACGCTCAATGTTCCGGCGCGGCAAACTGCGATGTTAAGATGATCAGCAAGAAGCGTGAGCCCAAGGCGTCTTCTGCCGCTGGCGTCACACTCCGGCGCGCAGCGTACTGTTTAGCGAGCCTTGCGTGCTTCGGCCTCAGCGCGTGCAGCGAGCCGCCGCAGGAGTCCACGGGTGATGATTGGTCAGGGCCACAGGGCGGCTGGGAGCAAGTCTTCTTCGATGACTTCACCGGTCCCGCGGGCACCTTGCCGAACGCGCTCAGCTGGAATCAAGAAATCAACGGCGCGCCAGACAACCAAGAAAAGGAATACTACACGGGTCGTCCCAACAACATTGCGCTGGATGGCAGCGGGCACTTGGTCATCCAGGCACTCCGAGAACACTACGCTTACGGCAGCGGCCGGGTCAGCTCTCAGCCGTTCACCTCCGCGCGCACCAACACGCAAGGCCGGATGGAAATGACCTACGGCCGCGTTGAAGCGCGCCTCAAATTACCCGCCGGAAAAGGGCTGTGGCCGGCATTCTGGCTGCTCGGCAACGACATCAAATCCGTCGGTTGGCCCGCGTGCGGCGAGCTCGACGTATTCGAGCTCGCCGGCAGTAAGCCGAGTGTGATCACGGGCAGCATGCACGGGCCGGGCTATTCCGGAGGCTCGGCGCTGAGCGCTCAATTCAGCCTGGGCTCTGCTCGCTTTGCTGACGACTATCATGTGTTCGCCCTCGAGTGGACCGCGGACGGCGTGCGTTGGCTGGTAGACGAGCGGGTATATCACTCGCGCACACGACAAGGCATGGCTGACATCGGCAAGACCTGGGTCTTCGATCACCCGTTCTTCATGATCCTGAATCTGGCGGTGGGCGGTTCGTACGATGGCGATCCCGACCCGATCACGGAATTCCCGAGCCAAATGTTGGTCGACTACGTGCGCGTCTCCAGGGCTAAGCCTTGATGCGCAGCGCCGCTATTTGACCACCGCCACGGGCAGGCACTCGCCCTGCGCGCAATATTCGTACAAGCCGCATTCGAATTCGGGGTCTACGTCCGTTCGACAAGGCACCTTGTCCGTCCAATAGGCCATGTGGTTTTTCTGGCCAAAGCCTTGAAAAGGCAGCCAAACGGGCGCGCTCGAAGGATCATCGGGCAAGCGGTCGAAGTCCAGCACCGAAAGCCAGAGTTGGGCGGGGCTGTTCGGGAGCCGAACGCCGTAGTTCATCTTGCTGTTGAACGTGATGGACAACTGCCCTTGGCCGCTGCTGGGGAGTGGCGCAAATTTAGGCAACGTCGACGTCGAGCCGACGTGCTGCGTCGCGCGGTTCAGGTCGTACACTCGGCCGTCCGGAAAGTGGACCAAACGTAGGCGCGACTCGGGCTGATCGTAGCTGCGGCGGGGCGGGCATGTCTTTGGGTCGTTGGCATCGCTGCAGCGCTCGAGCTCCAGGCCGCGCGGCGCGGACGCGAACACAATCCACTCGTTGTCGGGAGACCAGCTCGGGTAATAGTGAAATTCCTGCTCGGTCATCGGCACGAGCACATTGGCTTTGGAGAAGCGGCGCGTGCTCGCGTCGAAATCGAGTGTTGCGATGGAGCCCGTGGTGACGCTCCAAGGCGAATCCGGATGGTTCGAGAGCGTGACCACGATGTGCTTTTGGTCGCGAGAAAACTCCGGGAAATAGCCGTGGCCTTGATCGTTCGCTTCAGAGCCGAGCAACGCCGGATCGATCTGGGTTTCTGCGCCGCTCTCCACGACGCGCAAAAATAGCCGATTGTCGCGCCCGATGAGCGCCAAAGAACCGTCTTGGTTCAGGGCGATCATGGCACTGTCGTTCTCGACGGGCGTGGGCCCGAACGGCCGAGACGGAGTGGTCGTGGAGCGCGCGATGAAGCTGCCTGCTTGTGGTCCATCGTCGAGACCATCACTGGCGGTGAAAGCGATTCGGTCGCCGTTAGCGCTGACGGCGTGGCAGCCCTCGCACCGCTTCGGGTTTTCCTGATTGGATCGAATGAAGGGAGTCGCGCGCCGTGCGCCAATCGCCAAGCGATAGGTGGTGCCTTGATCCGGGCTATCGGGAGCGGCGTTGGGCGCGCGCGCCGACCAATAGTAAAGACCACCCGGAACCGGCCCTTGGCTAAAGCGCAGTTGCACCGGCCCCGACACGGAAATGGGACCGCCTTTGGCGTCGCTGCCGGCGACAGTGAGCCGCGCCTCGGAGCCAAGCAGTGGCATAACCACATGATTGAACCATTCGCTCTCGGGCACGCTGTAATGACAGCCGTCGTAGACCGGCAAACACGGCGCGTAGATGTCGTAGCGTCCGTAGGGCAAGCTCGAGCTTTCGACGCGGATGCGAAACAAGGTTTGCACGCGGCGCGAGCGATGCCATTGAATGTCGAGCTCGTACAGATTCGGCGGCTCGGTCGTTTGATCCAGCGGATACGCGATGCGCGGCGCGGCAGCTGGATCCGAGTCTTGCGCAGCATCGAAGGCGGCGCGCGAAAGCTCCGCGCTTTGCTTGAGCCCAGAATCGAAAAACCAGCAGGAGGCGGCAGCTCCCGTTGGACAGCGAAAAGAACCTCCCAAATTGGCGCTCGGCGGTTCACACGCCGCGCCGAGCAACAGACCGGGCAGCGCGCTCGCAAACGTCCGAGCGGCGCGCCGCGTTGCGTTGCGGGAATTCATTCCCACCTGATGTCGTCCAAGTAAAACTCGATTCGGCGAGCGCTAACCGGCATCGTCAGCGACCAACCGAAGCCACTGAGCACTGTTCCGCCGTAGCTCTTGTTTTCAAAGGGGATCCTGAACTCTTGCCACTCTGTTCCGAGCGACTCATCCGCCGTGACGTTGAGCGTGTCGTGAAACGGCGCCTTGCACGCGCCGCCCACGCAACGGGCGCTAGCGCACTCGGTATCCATCGAGCACGGCTCACCGCCGTCCGCTGCGTCCATCGCGCCAACTAGAATGGTCAGCGGCGAGTCACCGGTGGCCGCGCCATCAGCCGCCACGCGAGCCCAAAACCGCACCTGACGCGCCCCGGGCGTCACGGTTCTTCCGTTGCTTGAGCCCCAGTTGTGTTCGTCCGTTTGCCACAGCAAGCCGGCCCAGCCCTGCTCCGCGGCAGCGTCGGCCAAGTACACGAAGTGATGGCATTCTCCCTGCGCGGCGCGCGCGCCGCGCTCCGGGCAGTCATTGTCGATGGTGACGCTGGTGGAGCAATCACCCATGCAACCGCTCGGTACGTAGTGATCATCCACTGCAAAGGGGACACTGAGCACGCTCGGGTCGTAGTCCGGCGAAAAATCCTGCGCGCTGTGTTCGGGCGCCGGAGAAGGCTCCCCTCTGGAACACGCGAAGACCAGCAACACGAACGGGATGAGGATCTGGGGTCGCACGGGGGCCGGTGGCTGCAGAGGGCGCTGACCGAGTGAGCGCCTGAAGGAGCGAACGCTTGAAGGAGCGAACGCTTGAAGGAGCGAACGCTTGGGTTAGAGAGTCCCACGCGTCCGGCGGGCCGTCCACTCCAGTGAGTGCTGCGCAAATGAACGGCGCACCCGGAAGATTTCCGGATCAGTCGCAGCGCTGCCGGACACGACCAGTCCAGAAGGCGCTGTTTCTGATCGTCGTGGCAGGTCGCCCCGGCTGCGCGCTTTCACAGGAGAACAGACATGGTAACGAGGGTGATCGGCTTGGCGCTTGGCTTCTCAGTCGCAGGTTTGGCATGCAGCGCGCAGCCAACGAGCTCGGAAACGCCTGAGCGCTCCAGTGCCGGAAGCCAAGCAACGGAGACGACGGGCGGCATGGGCGGCAGCATCTCGCCTGGCGGGCAGAGTGGCCTGTCCGATACCGGTGGTACCTCTGGAGCCAGCAACGCGGCTGGCTCGGCCAACTCGATGGCCGGCGCGCCCATGACAACCGGTGACGCTGGCAGCCCCGGAGCGGGCGACCCCTGCGTATCGTTCGACTCGCAAGAACCACTGCCGGTGGCGGTCGACGGCCCTTTTGTGCCCGGTGGCTACTTCGCCGGGCCGCGCGATCCGAGCCCGAACTTGAGTGGGATCAGCAGCACCGCGTGCGAAATGCGACCCGTTGCCGCACTTCACTTCGGCGAGTGCCACAAATACAGCTTCAAGGCCTCCGTACTCGAATCCATGCCGCTGGAAGGCACGCTTGCTGGTGCTTATGGCGGCGTATTCTGGCTCGCCGGCTCGGATACCAACTGGGGCACGAGTGCCGGAGTGAACATCGCACCCGGCGCCCGCAGCGTGAAGTTCAAGGCGTGGGGCGCCGTCGGCGGTGAGGTCGTAACATTCAGCGTCGGTGGCGTCACTGGCAAGACGTGCGCGGACAGCGTGGCCTTTCCAAGCGAAACCCAGCTCACCGAGACCCTCACCACTACCCCGACCGAGTACAGCTTCAACCTCAAGGGCGCCACATATCCGCGAGGCGTGATCGGCGGTTTCTCGTGGTCGACCAAAACGACCAGCACCAACGCGATCACCACTTTCTATCTCGATGACATTCGGTGGACCGCCGAAGCACCGTGAGGCGTATGCGGTTCTGGAATACCGTACGAGTCTCATCGGACACAGACTCGATTTCGGGTAGGGGACTGTTAACGGTCCCGGCGCTGCTCGCGCTCGGTCTGCCCCGGGCAGCGCTACCTGGAACCAGTTTCTGTTTAGCGAGCTGACCCGCGAACATGCCATTCCCGAAAGACTTCACGTGGGGCGCCGCCGCGGCCTCGTATCAAATCGAAGGCGCAGCAAAGGCAGACGGCAAGGGTCCCTCCGTCTGGGACATGTTCTGCAAAAAGGCGGGCACCGTCTTTCAAAATCACAACGGTGACGTCGCTTGTGATCACTATCACCGCTATCGCGAAGATACGGCGTTAATGAAGCAGATTGGGCTGCAGGCGTATCGCCTGAGTACCTCCTGGCCGCGCGTTCTTCCGCAAGGCACCGGGGCAAAGAACGAAGCCGGCTTAGCTTTCTACGATCGCCTGATCGACACGCTGCTAGAAGCGCGGATCGAGCCGTACATCACGCTGTTTCATTGGGATCTGCCGCTCGCGCTGTACTGCCGCGGCAGTTGGCTCAATCGAGAATCGTCGGACTGGTTCGCCGACTACACGCGCGCAGTCGTGGAGCGCTTGTCGGACCGCGTAAGGAACTGGATCACGTTCAATGAACCGTCAGTTTTCCTAGGCATGGGGTACCAGACGGGTGTTCACGCGCCGGGTGACAAGCTGCGCTTCGCGGAGCTAACTCGCGCGGCTCACAACGTGCTCCTTTCCCACGGTAAATCCGTGCAGGCCATCCGCGCGTACGGAAAGCAGCCGTGTCGGGTCGGCTATGCGCCTGCTGCCATCGGGCGTATCCCTCATACGGATTCGCCAGCAGACATCGCGGCCGCGAAACACGTCATGTTCGACTCGTTCGAGAAGAGCATCTGGCACAACGGTTTGTGGCTCGATCCAGTGTTTCTCGGTCACTACCCGACGGGTTTGCTCGACGCCTTCGGCGAAGACGCCCCGGAAATTCGCGGCGGCGACATGGAGACCATTTGCCAGCCGCTGGATTTCTTCGGCACCAACATCTACGGTTGGGAGCGCGTACAGGCAAAAGCGGACGGCAAATCCGGCGCAGAGCGCGTGCCCTATCCAGCGGGTTACCCGAACACGGCGCTCGGTTGGCCGGTGACACCCGACGCGCTTTATTGGGGCGCTCGCTTTTTCCACGAGCGCTACCAAAAGCCGATCTACATCACCGAAAACGGCCTCTCCTCGCGGGATTCAGTGGCGGTCGACGGTAAAGTCCACGACCCGCAGCGCATCGATTTCTTAACGCGCTACTTGGCAGCACTTCGCCGAGCGAGCGAGCACGGCGCTCAGATCGCCGGCTACTTTCAATGGTCGATCATGGACAACTTCGAATGGGCCGAGGCTACCGTGAGCGCTTTGGTCTGATCCACGTGGACTACCAGACTCAGCAACGGACGGTGAAAGACTCGGCGAACTTCTACGCCGAGGTGATTCGCAGCCACGGCGGAAACATTCCGGAGCTTCCGCTCACAACGATCTAATTTGCGGCCTGAGCGCTGGCGCGGGTGCTACGCGCTCCGTTGGCTGCACCCTCACACCCTCAACGCTTCTTTGATTTTACTTCGCGTTCCCAGACAGCCATCACGTTGTATTGCCCGGGCAATACGGAGTGCAGCTTCCATCCGGCGCCGTCGGGCTTGGACAGCGGCATTTCTTGAACTTCCCCTTCGGCGTTGCTGCCCCAGTCCGACGTTGCACCTTGCTTTGTGACGACATATTCGGTCATTGCTCGGACAGTCCGCGTCTTCAGCACGAGCGTCAACGGAAAAGGCCGCCCACTTCAACCCGACGAAGCTCGATCCCGCGGCCTCGGGCTCTGCGCCTGGTTGTCCCCATTCATCCGCAACGCTCGCGCAACTCCGTGCGCGCCTTCATTGGGCGCGAACCAGCACGGCGGCTGCGGGGGGGACGACCACGCTGATGACGCCGCCCTGCACGGGCACGGTATAGGGAGCCCGGGGCGTCCAGACACCGGCGGCGCTGATACCCGACTCGCCGAGCGTGATGCCGCTCTGGGCGGTCAGCGACGGCGCACGCAGAAACAGCGCATTCGCGGCCTGCGGCGCGATGCCGACATTGACCGCGGCGTTGACGGCGCTGGTCGCGTCCTTGTTGACCAGCAGCACACTCGTCGACCCGTCGGGCGACGCCACGGTATACGCCGTGAAGTTGCTGGTCCCGCCCGTGGTCCGTGTCTCAAGCATGCTGCCAGTCCCAGCGCGCGTGACCATCAGCAGCCCGTAGAAAAGCGGCGCCGCGCCTGTCACCCGGCTGTTCACCTCGTCGATCGGTGAATAGTGGAACGGCCTGGAACAGGAGCTGGGGCCGTTCGGGCAAGAATTGCCGTCTTGGTTTTGCCCGCCCCCATGAAAGTTTACGCCGGCGCACGCGGCGACTTGAGCGGAGCTCATCATGAGATCAATGCTCCACAAAGCCGCCCCGTAGGCGTCGCTGACGGCCGCTTGCCCGTGACCCGAAAACGAGTTGATCTCTCCCCAGCGCCAGCCGTCTCGGATCTTGTTGCCGGTGGCCGCCATCGACACGGTGTGGCCTTGGCTCAGCATCGCCGCGTCGGGACTGAGGAGACTCGCCATCGTGGCCGAAGCGCTTCCTGCGGCGCCGCGATAATAGTGATGCGTCAGCAGCACGACGCGCGCGGCCTCTGCTGCCGCGAACGGCACGTCGAAGCTGGGATCCGCACCGCTCGCCGGGCCGGCCAGCGGCAACCCGGGAACGGCTTTCAGGATCTGCGTCGCAAACGACTCCCACTCTGGATCGACGGTGGCGAAGGAGCCGAAGAAATTGATCTCGTTTCCGATCTCGAGGGCGGCGAGCGCTGCCCCGAGTCGCGTCGCCGCATAGGACGCTTCGGTCGCCGCGGCCGCCGGGGTGCCGCTCTTCATGTTGACGCCGTAGATCACGTTCCAGCCGGTCGCTGCCAGAAACTCCGACAGCGCGTCGACTTCGGCCGTGCCGACGTTCGGCGACGTCGTACCGGGCGTCACGAATGTCGCTGACGGACTCCACACCGAAGCGTCGACGTCGTTGGCCCCGATCCGCAGGTTCCCCGGACCCAGCAGCTTGAACAGTGCAATCAGCGGCGCATGTTGAGCGGTGAAAAAACCGTCCGTCAGGTGGGTTTTCTCGAAGCTGAGCCCCACGAATCGCGGGCCGAGCTGCCCGGTGACGGCTCCGCGCGTCACGGTCACGGTCGCGGCGACGGTCGGCCCATTGAACGGAGGCGGGGGCCCGCCGTCAGTCGAGATCCCGCCGGCGCCGGCGCCGGCTGATCCCGCGTCGGGAGGCGCTCCGCCCGCGCCGCCTGTGCTCGGCTGCCCGCCAGGGCCCGCGGCGCCGCGTCCGCCGGAATCGCCGGCCCCGGAAATGCCTCCGCTCGCCGTCGATGAAGCGTCCGCCCCTGCACCGCCCGTCGCCACGCGACCGCCGGCACCGGACGTTCCTCCGGCAGCGCCCGTGGTGGTCGCCCCGCCGCCCGTGACGGCGCCCCCGCCGCCCGTGACGGCGCCAGCCCCATCACCCAGGTGCTGGCCCGACTCTCCGGACCGGCACCCGGCCCCCGCCAGTGTGAGAGCGGCGAATACCGAAGCCAAGGCGAGCCGAAGAACCGTGGCGAGCGTCGCTCTGGCCAACGCCCGGTGGCGGTTCGAGCGGCTTCGGCGAAGTTGTCGGAGAGCTCGATCAGGTGATGGTGTGCGGATCATCGTAAACACGGCGGGATTCCAGCTGGGTCAGCGCCCATGGAAAAAAGAGGGCATGCGCTCGGGTAAGTGTACATTGAGACGCATCGCGCAGCACCTATACTAGACACTGACGCGACGAGACCAGCAGCGTAAACGCCGTGCGTTCAGTTTCTCCAGCGCGGCTCGTCCCGAAACAGCCCGACTCCGCGTAGCGCGGCCCGTTCGCGTAATATCTTACGTTGACCGATGGTTAGCGTAGTCCTGACCAACCAGGACGCTCTCAATGGCCGATAGTGTTGGACCACAACTGGTGATGAATTCGGTCTTTCGGCGGGCAATGACCGTGGAGACTATATGTTTAACGGGCGGGGCTTGAACTACGGCTATTACAAGCGTCTTGCTGGTCTGTATGTCGCAGGCGTTTAGTTCTAAAGATGGTGACTACGCCCGACGCCATTCGGTCATGAATCGCGCGCCAGGACGGCCCAGGTAATCGAAGGACTAACAGACGAGACGCTTGCGCTCGTGTTTTCGCTCGACGGTCAAATGCTCGCTGCCGCGGGCCTGACCGAATCGTGCGCGTGTTCGACGTCAACAGCGCGGCTCTGCTTCGCGAGCAGCCCATGAGCGCCCCGTTTCAGACACTGAGCCTCTTGTCAGATTCTGGTGAAATACTCCGGTAGCTAAATTATCGTGTTGAGCAAAACTTGCTCCGGAGCGGAAACGTACACCCAAATCTTCGGCAGCACCTTCGGCAGCGACTGGGTACGACGGCGCGACTTCGAGAAGGGTGGAGTCGAGCTGGGCGGTACATGCATCATGGTGATCACGCAGCTTTCGATCTGCCGTTTGCTCTCTTCGGGGGCGGTGGTACCTTTCGCCAGGACGAACTGGTGATGTTGCCTGAGGCCGTCGAGGGCATCCGGCAGTTGCGTGACGTCCACTTCACGATCGCGACTCGTTATTTTGGCCCGGGCGTCCCCAGCTTCGGCGAAGACATGCGCGGAATTCCCAACCAACCCGGGTCAGAAATCCTCGTCTAATTAGCGTCGCTGAGCATCTACATGGCCCAAATTTTCAAACACCTCGTGCTCGGTTCCCTATTTTCGCTCGGACTCAATTTCGGCTGCGGCAGCCCCGACAAAACAGGCGAGCAACAGGCAGGCGCTGGGCGCTCCAACGCTGATGCCGGCGCTGTAGGCGTTGCCGGTCGTGGAACTGCCGGTGCCGGTGAGGCGGGCTCGAGCTCGACCGCGGGGCAACCCAGCGGTGGTGCCGCGTCAGCTGGCAGTGCAGGTGCAAGCAACGGCGGCGAGGCAACCGCTGGCGGCGCGTCCGGCGGGAGCAGCGCGAGCGCGGGCAGCGCAGGGGTGGCCGGCGCGGTCGCAAACGGCGATCTCGTCCCGCCCCGAGCGCTCAACGTCACCGCGCCAAAGGCTCGACATGAGACGACGTTTCGGGCCAAAGACGCGGACTCGTCGGTCTCCTTCAACGACAATCCCGAGGTTGCCGTGCTCGACAATCGGGCGCCCACATTGCTCGGCAAGTTGGTCTTGCAGTTCGGCGGTGTTGGCACGAACGACGGTACCCTGGGCGGCGGCGGCGAGTTTTGCGCGCGGCGCGGCTTCCACGTGCTCGGCATCGCCGCATTTCAGGACTATGACATTCTCAGCTTCGGAGCTGCCTTTTTCGGCGACGCTCGGCGCGAGGTGTTCGAGGGCAAAGAGTACACACGGCTCGGAGCATTCGCGAACATTCAGATCACTCCGGCAGGTGGTGTCGCCCAGCGCACCCAAAAAGCGCTCGCTTATCTGCACGCCAAGTACCCCGATCAAGATTGGGGCTATTACCTTCAGGCGGACGGGACTGTTCGCTGGTCCGACGTGATCTTCACGGGCTTTTCGCACGGAGCCTCCAACGCGGCCCGGTTTGCGATGCTGGTGCGCGCGTCGCGGGTCGTTTCTGCCTCTGGACCGCGCGAGAATCTGTGCGTTCGCTCGGACCAGAATAACTGCGGTGGGGTAATTGCCACTTGGCTCAGTGAGACTTCAAAGACCCCGATCGACCGTTTTTTCGCTCTCTCCGGCACGACGGATGACCAACATTTGCAGCACTTGTTCGCCATGGAGAAGCTCGGCTATAGCGGCGCACCGACGAGCATCGATGGCTCCACACCGCCGTTCGGAAACTCGCATCGCTTGACCACCAAAGCT
>JBDTYJ010000067.1:0-19003 GCA_040005755.1 Pseudomonadota bacterium | reverse complement strand
AGCGCTTGCGTGAGAAGTTGGAAGCGGCGCGCGACTACGTGGAGACGGTGCGCGGGGTGGGCTATCGCTTCGTCGGCACCCCCGACGAGGCGACGACTTGAAGCTCGGTATCCGCGCCAAACTCTTTCTGACCTCGCTCGGGGTGATCATCGTGTCGGTGATCGTCGCTTATGGTTACTCGAGCGATCGCCTGGAACGCGAGCTCACGGCGCGAGTGCGCGCAGAGTTGATCGTGCGCGCCAAGCTCGTCGCGCTGGGTGCGGAATCTTCGTACGCCCTGTGGGAAGACAAAGCGCGCTGGCATGCGCTCGCTCATGATTTGGCCGAACGCTCCAACGCCGACGTCACGCTGCTGCGCAAAGACGGCACGTTACTCGGGGCTTCTCGGGCGCACGACGACCCGGTGAGCTTCGCCGATCGCCCGGAGGTGCGCGGCGCGCTTTCGCTGACCCGCGCCGATCCCGGTTATGCATCGGTCGTCGACGGCCACCTGCTGGTCGTCGCGGTGCCTTTCACGCGCGCCGACGAAGTGGCGGGTGTGGCTCGGGTCGCGCTGCCGTTGACCGAAGTGGACACGGCGCGCGCGGAGCTCGGCAGAACGCTGACCATGGCCACTCTGCTCGCGCTGGCAGCCGCGATCATCGTCTCTACGCTGGCGGCGGAGCTGGCTTCACGCACTGCGCGCTCGCTGACCGAGGTAGCGCGCCGCATGGCCGACGGGGATCTGACCACGCGTGCCCGCCAAACCGGCGACGATGAATTCGGTGAGCTTGGCCGCGCGCTCGATGGCCTGGCCAAGAATCTCTCGCGCACGCTGGATGAGCTGCGCGAAGAGCGGGATCGCTTGGGCGGCATCCTGGCCAGCATGCAAGAGGGCGTGCTGCTTCTGGATCGCTCGGGGCACATTTATGTGCTGAACCCCTCCTTGCGCGAAATGCTTTTGGTCGGTCCCGATTCCGTGGGCAAGACCGTGCTGGAAGTCGTGCGCCATGCGGAGCTGAAGGAACTACTGGATTTGGGGCGCCAATCCTTCGAGCCGGTGACGCGCGAGATCGAATTTGGCAGCTTGCAGCCGCGGCGCCTGATGGTCCGCGCGGCCCAGCTCGCTGGGGACAAAGGCGGCCTGTTGGCGGTGTTCGTAGACGTAACCGAAGTACGTCGGCTCGAGTCCTTGCGGCGTGAGTTCGTGGCCAACGTGTCGCACGAGCTGCGCACACCCGTGACGGCTGTGCGTTCCGCCGCCGAAACATTGCAAAACGCTGCCTCCGACGATCCGACGGCGACGCGCGCGTTCCTCGGCATCATCGAGCGCAACGCGGAGCGCCTGCACGACCTCGTGGAAGATTTGCTGGATCTATCGCGCATCGAGTCGCGCGGCCTCAAGCTGAACATGGAGCCGCTGATGATCGACGCGGTTTACGATCAGGTCCTGAGCTTGTTCAGCGAGCGCGCCACCAAACGCGGTACTAACCTGGAAAATGAGGCTCCGGAGCACGCCCCGCGCGTGATCGCCGATCGTCGTGCGCTGGAGCATGTGCTCACGAATTTGGTGGATAATGCCGTGAAATACTGCCCTCCCGGCACCACGGTTCGCCTGCGTGCCGTCACGCGCGGTCAAACGGTAGAGCTGCGCATCGAAGACAACGGACCGGGCATCGAAGCGCGGCACCTGCCGCGGTTGTTCGAGCGCTTCTACCGCGTGGACGCCGGGCGCTCTCGTGATATCGGCGGGACCGGACTCGGTTTGTCGATCGTGAAGCACATGGTGGAAGCCATGGGCGGCACCGTGAGCGTCGAGAGCACGCCGAGCGTCGGCACCGCGTTCAGCGTCGTGCTGAAGAGCGATCAGCCGCAAGAGAAACGCGCCGTCGCTTAGCCGCTTTCTGGGCCGTAAACGCGCCCGTGCCCGTCTGTCGATTCAACTGGCTGCCCCGCCGCAGCACGGCGCGATACGACCCGGCGTGCTCGCGCTTTGCGCTGCGCCGCCGGGGGCCCACCAAGCGCTCGGCTTTCGCCTCGCGCGGGGGCCCAAACCGCAATGCGCACCCGCCAGGCGGGTGCCGGCGAAGGGGGCGTGGTGTACCGTACGTTGCGAACGCGTCGTTCGACCACGCTGCTGCGGGGGCGTGAGCGCCACGGGTGGCGTGGTTCGCAGCGCGTAGCTCGCTCGCGCTGGTCCTGATGCAAGGACGCAAGGGCGCACCCGCCTGGCGAGTGCCGGCGAAGGGCGGCGTGTGTACGGCCACGTTGCGGAAGCGTCGTTCGACCACGCTGCTGTGGGGGCGTGAGCGCTACGGGTGGCGTGGTTCGCAGCGCGTAGCTCGCTCGCGCTGGTCCTGATGCAAGGACGCAAGGGCGCACCCGCCTGGCGAGTGCCGGCGAAGGGCGGCGTGTGTACGGCCACGTTGCGGAAGCGTCGTTCGACCACGCTGCTGCGGGGGCGTGAGCGCTACGGGTGGCGTGGTTCGCAGCGCGTAGCTCGCGATTGAGTGATAGCGCCGCCCGGTGAGCGGCGCGGTTGACTTCGATGAATGCGTGGGCGCGATCACTCAACCGCGAGCGCGTGTCCTGATGCGATTTGTTGAGGGCGTGGCTGGTTTTTCTTGCCAGGTTTTGGGGGTGCTGTCGCTGCGCGAGGTGGGGTTCGGGGAAGTGACGTCGTGCTTGCGCTGGGGAACGCGTGGTGAGGCGATTGGATGCGTGGTTGAGTCGAGAGGCGTTTCGGGCGGGGAAATGGCTGTGGATGCCATTTGCTGGGCACGGGAAAACGCATGTTAACGGTAGTGCATGAGCAATCGTTATTGTCTCGGTGGGTTGGGGAACGATGAGCTGTTGGCGGCGACTTCCGCGTTGGTGAAGCGCGAGCAAAACTTGCTAGCGGATGTGCTGGCGCACTTGGCGGAGCTCGATGAGCGGCGGTTGTATCTGGAGCTCGGCTTTCCGTCGTTGTTCGCGTATTGCACGCGGTCGCTCGGGATGTGTGAGTCGTCAGCGGGGCGGCGCATTCTGGCGGCTCGTGTGTGCCGGAAGTACCCAGCCGCGTTTGCGCTCGCGGCGCGGGGCGAATTGAATCTGTCGGCGCTGTGCGCGTTGAGTCGGCATTTGAATGCTGAGAATGCTGCGGAGTTGACGGCGCTGTGCAGTCGTCGCAGCCGTCGTGATATCGAAGCGCTGTTGGCAGAGCGGTTCCCGCGTCCGGATGTGCGTGACTCGGTGCGGCGAATCGAGGCGTTGTCTGCGGACCGCTTTGGGGTGCATTTCACGGCGGACGCTGAGTTTCTTGAGTTGTTCGAGCGGGCGCGGGGGTTGGCCAGTCATCGGCTGCCGGCGGGGGACATGGCTCAGGTGATTAAGCTCGGCCTGAAGGCGTTTATTCGCGAGGCGGAGAAGGAACGCTTTGCTGTGGGGCGGAAGCCGCGGAGAAAGGTTGAGGCCCGTGCGGCGGAGGCACACCCGCCAGGCGAGTGCGACTCAACGTTGGCAATCAGGCACTCGGGGATCGTTGAGCGTGCGGCGGGGGCACATCCGCCAGGCGGGCGCGGGAGACACGCGACGCCGAAGCGCACGCGGCACATCCCGGCGGCGGTGGCGCGGGCGGTGTACGTGCGAGACGACGGGCAGTGTTCGTTCGTTTCGAACGATGGTCGACGCTGTGGTTGCACAGTGTTCCTCGAGCTAGACCACGTGCAGCCGTGGGCAGCGGGCGGCGCTTCGGATATGGCGAATCTTCGGCTGCGGTGTCATGCGCATAACCAAGGGGCCGCACGCGAATACTTCGGGGCCCGGCATATCGCGTATGCAATTGCAGACAGGCGCACGAAATCCGCGCTCCTTCGACGTGGCCGCAGAAGCTCAGCCGTTTTCCGCATTTCCCCCGTAGGCCCCGCGGAACGGAGAACCCGGCGGGTTAGTCTCTGAGCGCGAAGCGCAAACCCCTGCTCTCCTACGAGGCCGGCTACGAGGTGGGCGTCGGCAGCGGCGGCCGGCGCTAAAACATGTGCGGTATCGACAGACGGGTACGGGCACGGGCACGGAAGACGTGAATAGCGAGTCGTTGCAGCACTGAACACAGGGCTCGTCCGGATGCTCCAACCGCCCGTTTTGCGCTGGGAATAAACCGCGCCGAACATCCGAGTGACCGTTGCGTAACGATTTGATGGCAGCGCGCTTCGCGCCTGACGGAGCGTTCGAGATCGCGTACCACGCCTGCAACATCGAGTTGCGAGGAAGGCCCACACATGATCTCGGGTACACACACGGGGGCGGCGATCGCCCTGTTCATCGGTTTGGTTTTTTCGGCTTTGGGTTGCGACAAAAAAGAGGCGCCACCCGCAGCTGATTCGAAAGCGGTCAGCGCGGCACCTACGCCCGCCGCGGCCCCGGTCACGCTGCAGGGTTCTGGTGCGAGCTTTCCCGCACCGCTCTACTCACGCTGGTTTCGTGAGTTTAGCGACAAGAACAAAGACGTGAAGGTGAACTACCAGTCTACCGGTAGCGGCGCCGGCATCAAAGCGTTCACCGAAGGCCAAACCGACTTCGGCGCGAGCGACGCCGCGATGAGCGATGACGAAATCAAAGCGGCCAAGGACAACGTGATCTTGCTGCCGATGACTGCCGGTAACATCGTGCTGGCCTACAACCTGGAAGGCGTGCCTGAGCTGAAGCTCAGCCGCGATGCGTACGCGGGCATTTTCTTGGGCGAGATCAAGAAGTGGGATGACCCGAAGATCGCCAAGACCAACCCGGGCGTGAAGTTGCCCAAGCTGGACATCTCGGTCGTGCATCGCTCGGACGGCAGCGGCACCACGTTCGTGTTCACGCAGCACCTGGCCGCGATCAGTGAGAAGTGGAAAGCCAAGCCCGGCGTTGGCAAATCCGTGGATTGGCCCGTTGGTGTCGGCGGCGCCAAGAACGACGGCGTTGCCGCGCAGATTCACCAGACCCCAGGCGCGATTGGCTACATCGAGTTCGCTTTTGCAGCGAGCACGAAGCAGCCGTCCGCTGCGCTCGAGAACAAGGCCGGAAAATTCATTGCGCCTTCCTTGAAGAGCTCGGCCACTGCGCTTGCCGCGGTGGAGCTGCCGGCTGACATGCGCGCTTGGGTGACCGACCCCGCTGGCGACGAGTCTTACCCGATCGTCACCTACACCTGGATTCTCGCGCACAAGAAGTACGACGACAAGGCCAAGGCGGCCGCGTTGAAGAGCGTGCTCAAGTGGAGCCTGACCGATGGTCAGAAGCTGTCCGAGAGCCTGTTCTACGTGCCGCTCCCGGACGCGGTAGCAGCCAACGTGCTCAAGGCCGTGGACACGATCGAGTGAGGTGAATGCTCGGCCGACGTCGAACGCCCTTCGGATACCAAAAATTCAGAGGCGAGAATGGCACCCACCAAGACCACAACGACTGCAAATCCGGATCTGACGGAAGCCTTTCGTTCGCCTGTGTCTCGGCCTCCGACTGCTTGGGAAAAGGGTTTCGACGTCGGCTTCAAGAACGTCGCCTACGCATTCGGCGTGGGCGTCGTGCTCTTGCTCGCTGGCGTGGTGTTCGAAGTGATGCGCCACGCGAAGACGGCCATCGCGGACTACGGGTTCGGGTTCCTCACGAGCTCCGTGTGGGACGCGAACAGCGGCCACTTCGGCATTCTGGCTGAAATCGCGGGCACGCTTTACACGTCTTTCTTGGCGCTCGCTATCGGCGGATTTTTGGGCGTCACAGTGGCGTTGGTCTTGAGCCAGGGCTTCGTGCCGCGTCGTGTGGAGCTGATCATGAAAAACGTGATCGAGTTGCTCGCGGCGATTCCGAGCGTGGTTTACGGCTTGTGGGGCATCTTCGTGCTGATTCCAGCGGTGCGTGGCCCTTCCGGTTGGCTTAACGAGCACTTCAGTTCGGTTCCATTTTTCTCGACGCGCTTGAGCGGCCCCGGAATTTTCCCCGCATCCCTCGTGCTGTCGATCATGATTTTGCCTACCGTTACCGCGATCTCGCGGGAGGCGATGGCGGCGGTGCCCAAGCGTTTGGCCGCGGCCGCGTACGGCCTCGGTGCAACGCGTTGGGAAGTAATTTTCCGAGTGACCTTGCCGACTGCGGTCGGTGGCATCTTTGGTGCGCTGGTGTTGGGCCTCGGCCGCGCGCTCGGTGAAACCATGGCCTTGGCGATGTTGGTCGGCAACGCCAACGTGTTCGGCTGGTCCTTGTTTTCGCCGGGCAATACGCTGGCCGCGCTGCTCGCCAACCACTTTCCCGAAGCGGGCAAGGTGGAGGTCGGCGCGCTGATGTACGCCGCGTTCGTGCTGATGCTGATCACGCTTGCCGTGAATGCGATCGGCTCGTTCATCATGCTGCGCACCACGCGCGAGTTGAAGGGCCTCGGCTGATGGCGAACGCGATCATGGATCCCAAGCTTTCCGCTGCGCCTTCCAGCGGCCGCGCTTCGTTCCGGCGTTCGATGTCCGACCGGCGCACGCTGGGCAACAGCGCGCTCACGGCGTTGGCCGTACTGCTCAGTCTGGTCGCGATGTTTCCGCTGTTTTCAGTGCTGTACATGCTGCTGATCAAGGGCGGAGCCTTACTCACCCCGAGCTTGTTCAGCGAGCTCACGCCCGGCGCAGGTATGGATGGCGGCGGCATCGGCAACGCGATCCTCGGCACGTTGGTCGTGGTCGTCATGGCGACCGGCTTGGCGCTGCCGCTTGGCTTCTTCGGCGCGGTGTACTTGGCCGAGTACGGCGGGGAAACCAAGCTTGCCACCCTGGTTCGCTTCGCTGCCAAGGTGCTGACCGGCTTGCCGTCAATCCTTGCCGGTGTGTTCGCGTACGCCATGGTGGTGGTGACCACGGGTTCGTTCAGCGCTTTCGCCGGTGCCTGCGCGATGGCCATTCTGATGGTGCCGACCGTGATGCTCACCAGCGAATCTGCGCTGCGCGGCGTGCCTTCCAAAATGAAGATGGCCGCGTTCGGGATGGGCGCTACGCGCGCGCAAGTGGTGCTGCACATCGTAATTCCGACGGCAATCCCAGGCATTTTGACGGGTGTGATGTTGGCCTTGGCGCGCGCCATGGGTGAAACCGCGCCGCTTTTGTTTACCGCGCTGTTCAGCGACTATTGGTTCGATGGCAAGCTGCTGCAGCCCATCGCGTCGTTGTCGGTGCTCATTTACAACTTTGCGGGTAGCCCGTTCGAGCACCAAGTGGCGCTCGCTTGGGCCGCCTCGCTCGTGCTCGTCAGCATCGTGCTGATCTTGAACGTTGGTGCGCAAGTTGTGACCCGCCGGCCGCAGGAACACTGACGAACGCAAAGTTCCACATTGAGGCATAACTCATGACCCAAGAACCAGCTCAGAACATGTCGAACGCAGACAGCGCCTCTAGTCGCATCAGTGACACGCGTGAACTGAAGCCCAAGGCGGTCGATGCGCCTGTGGTGATGGATTGCCGCATCAAGACCCTACACTACGGCAACTTCTTGGCCGTGCGCGACACGGACATTCCCATTGTATCTCAGGAGATTACCGCGTTTATCGGCCCTTCCGGCTGTGGCAAGAGCACCGTGCTCCGCAGCCTAAACCGTATGAATGATTTCGTGAACGGCTTTCGCTTCACGGGCTCCGTGCACTATCGCGGTCAAGACATTTACGCGCAGGACATCGACCCGGTCGCCGTGCGCCGCTCGATCGGCATGGTGTTTCAGCAACCGAATCCATTCGCGATGAGCATTTTCAAGAACGTCGCCTTCGGCCTTCGGCTCAATGGCTTCAAGGGCGACTGCGCAGAACGCGTCGAGAATGCGCTGCGCGGTGCCGCGCTCTGGGATGAGGTGAAGGACAAGCTCCACCAAAGCGGGCTTTCGCTGTCTGGCGGTCAGCAGCAGCGCTTGTGCATCGCACGCGCTATCGCGGTCGAGCCGGAGCTGCTGTTGATGGACGAGCCGTGCTCCGCGCTCGATCCAATTGCCACGCGCCGCGTGGAAGACCTAATGCTCGAGCTAAAGGAGAAATACACGATCGCGATCGTGACGCACAACCTGCAGCAAGCGCAGCGCGTGGCGGATCGCACCGCGTTCCTGTTCGTTGATACCAGCGCAGGTAGCCGCACCGGCTACTTAATCGAGTACCGCCCCTCGGCGGAGCTGTTCGAGGACCCTCGTGAGGAGCGCACCAAGGCCTATATTCGGGGTGAATTTAGCTGAACTCGGGGGGGTACTCTCGCGCGCTCGGCGGCGCGGGCCACGTCGCAAGGTCGGCTGCGACCACGCGCGGGTCCGGCCCCCGCGCCGTGTCCTTGTTTTTTTCTCGTGAGAGCGGCGCGCTGACGTAGCGATACTTGGGAGACCAGCCACCGGCCCCTGCGGACGGCGCATGTCCATTGGATGTTGGATTACGCCTGAGTTAAGGTTCCTTCCTGAGCGCGCTCTCCGTCCAGCGCGCTAGAAGGCAATTCATGACACGCGCTCACGCCGTCGTATCCGCCATCGCCCTGCTGTCCTCCGTCGCGGGGATCGCTTGTTCTTCGAGCAGCTCGCCTTCGGCCACCGAAGGCGGCAGCCCAGGGTCATCCGGCGCGGCGCAAGGCGGCGCCAGCGGCGGAAATGCGCAGCCTGGAAGCGGCGGCGCAGCCACGGGCCAGTCGGGTTCCGCAAGTGGCGGGGCAGCTGTCATGGCTGGCGGCGCTGGCGCCGGCACCTCGAGCGGCGGCGCGGGCACCACGGGCACCACGGGCGGTGACGGCGGGACCGCCGGCAAGGCCGGCTCCGGTTCGGGTGGGGCAGCGGGTGCTGGCACAGGCGGCGCTGGCACAGGCGGCGCAACCGGAACCGACGTCGATAAGAGCGGAGGCTGCGGAAATCCGAAGACGCTTCAGAACGGGACCCTCAACATCATGTCTGGTGGCGCGTCACGTAAGTACATTCTGCGCGTGCCTGACAACTACGTGAACACCCAACCCTACCGGCTGGTGTTCGCCTTCGCGGAATCCGGATCGTCGGCCACATCCGTGGCCGACCGCAATTACTTCACGATGGCGACCTTGGACACCAAGAAGGGGACCATCTTCGTTGCGCCGGACGCCGCGAATGGCATGGGATCCTGGAGCAAAACGGACGTTGATCTGACCGACGCCATCCTCAAGGTGGTCGAAGACGACCTGTGCATCGACAAGAAGCGGATTTTCGCGACCGGCTTTAGCTTTGGCGGGGCAATGTCCATTGCCATCGCCTGTACGCGCGCGGACGTGTTCCGAGGTGTGGCTTTCTTCTCAGGGGCTGACCTCACTGGTTCGTGCCCCGCTACCCTAACGAAGCCCATCGCGTACTATGCGTCACAGGCGAGCGGAGACAGCAGCGGCACGCCCATGCCCAGCAGCGGCAAAGTGAAGCAAGCGGAGTTTGCCGCAGTCAACGGGTGCATGCCCGAGCCGAACGCCCTGACCTTCCCAGCCTCCGGCCAGGCGCACACCTGCACCGAATACAAAGGCTGCTCCGCGGGTCACCCGACCAGGTACTGCGTCTTCGACGGTCCACACGGTTGGGAACCGAAAGACCCCGGTCAGGCGATGAGTTGGGACGCCCCAGAGGCCTGGAAGTTCATCACGCAGTTCTGAGGCACAGCGACCGCGGCACCGCGAACAGCGGTGCTGCGCTCATCAGCCGCCCACGCGCTCCAGCGCGAGGAGTTCATCCACCGTCTGACGTCGCCGGATCAACCGCAGGTCGTCGCCATCGAGCAATACCTCGGCGATCTGCGGGCGCGTGTTGTAGTTGGAGGACATGGAAGCGCCGTACGCGCCTGCGTCGTGAAACACGAGCAGGTCGCCGACCTTCGCGTGAGGCAGCGGGCGCGTGAGCACCACGCCCCCCTGGCCCTGAGTGAACACGTCGCCGGATTCGCACAGCGGGCCCGCGACTACCGTGTCCTCCATCGGCCGCGGGACGTCGTCGCAGGGCAGCAGCTCGATTTCGTGATAGCTGCCGTACATTGACGGACGCATCAGATCGTTGAAGCCGGCATCGACCAGCACGAAGCGGTTCTTGCCCATCTGTTTAGTGGCGCGCACCTCAGCCAAGAGCACGCCGGCTTCTGCCACCAGGTAACGCCCGGGCTCGATTTCAAGGCCGATCTTGCCGCCGCGCGCTTGCTCGATTTGTCGACGCGCCGCGTCCCACAGGCTGAAGTAGTGCGCAGTGTCGATGGTGGGCTCCCCTTCGCGGTAAGGGATCACCATGCCACCGCCCGCGGAAATGGCTTCGATGGGCGCATCCACCTCGCGCACTAGCTGAACCATCGCGCCGCACACCTCTTGCAGATGCGAGTAGTCCACGCCCGAGCCGATGTGCATGTGCAGCCCGACGAGCTTCAGGTCGTGCTGGCGGATGGCGGCCAGCGCTTCGCTGAGCGAGGTGTGCCAGATGCCATGCTTACTGTGCTCTCCGCCGGTGTTGGTCTTGTTGCTGTGGCCGTGACCGAAGCCGGGGTTGATGCGCAGCCACACCCTGTGGCCCCTTGAGCGCGCGCCCAGCTGGTGCAGCATGTCGATTGAACCGGCGTTGACCGGGATCTTCGCTGCCACCACCTTGGCCAGAGTGGCGTGATCGAACAGGTCCGCGGTGAAGACGATCTCGTCGCTGTCTGCGGCGTAGCCTGCCGCCAGGGCGCGCTCGATTTCACCGAGCGACACCGCATCCACACGCACGCCCTCTCGCCGCATCAGCCGCAAGAGGTGCGTGTTTGAGTTGGCCTTCTGCGCAAAGCGGATGGTATCGAAAGCACGCAGCGCGGCGATGCGCGCGCGAATGGTGGTGGCGTCATAGGCCCAGACGGGTGTGCCGTGGGTTTGGGCGATGGTGCGCAGCACGGCAGAGCTGAAGGGGTTCACCGGCGCCATCCTGCGCAAAACTATGCGTTCTGAAAAGGCCTCATTTCTGCGTGGCCTTGACGCTGCCTGCTTTGCCGATCGCCGCGAACCAAGCGTTATCGAGTCTTAATGTAGCTCATGCACCGCGGCGTAGCCGTAAGCGCAAGATTGCGTTGCTAAGCTCTTCAGGGTGCACGAATACTGGATACAGGGCCAGCATTCCGAAGGGGAAGATACCGAGCTGCATGGTGATGGCAATGCCGAGATGAAGGGCTACTCCGAGCGCCAACCAAACCCAACGCACGCGAGAGCCACGCCAGAACCAGAGCAGCATCAGCGGCGCGCTGCCCTCGAACAACATGGTGGCTGCCGTGCCGAGCTGAGTTAGATGATATGCGCCTTGAAAGGTGCCGGGCGGAAAGCGCGCAAAGTGCGGATCGCCGAGCACGTTGCTCACCGCCGAAAAGCCGCCCCAGGGATACCAAGCGGCGTCACTGCGGTTATGTGCGGCCGAGAAGTACAGCCACAATAGCTGCAAAATGAGCAGATAGCGCGGCCACGCCGGCACGCTGGTGCATAGCGGCTGCCCGCGCTTGTGCGCCCACCATGCATCCACGGAGCAGCAAGCGTGCGCACCGGACAGAGCCAGGATGGGCAGGGCAATGCGCAGTAGTTGATCGATGGCGTCTGCATCCGGCTCGAAACGGCCGATTTGAAACAAGATCACGCTGAGCAGCAACGCAGACACGCGAAACAATGCGCCGCACAGGAAAAGTACGCAGCACGAGAGCGCGAGCCACCACAGCCACTCCGCTGTGCGCGGGCTGGCGCCGAACCAAGCCGCAACGAACGGCTGCGGCGTATTTTGGCTGCCCCACGCGAGCCCCAACGGCGGCCCGGACCACGCCGCTTCGACCGCGTGCGTGTACTTCGCTTGCGCTAGGTCGAAGAGCAGCACGAGCCCCACGAGCAGCCGAGTGATCGCCAGTGACGTGGGCGCTTCACGGCGATCCCATAAAGCCACCCAGCGTCCGATCACGGTAGCACCTCACGGCCATGCTCGAGCTCGAATGCGTAGTCACCGAGCCAAGCAATGCCCGCGCCGCGAGCCAAGATTTGCACGCGCTCCATGCGCGTGCGGACTCGGTCGAAGTGAGCGTCTTGGGCGAGGATGGTGCGCGCGATCCACAGCGAAAAGGGCGCGTAGCTAGGCTTAATCCCGCGCCGATTCGGATTCCAACCGTTGCGCACGCGGCGGTACTCGAGCTCACGGCGCATGAACGCGTGCTCGGCGTCTTGGGCGCGGTAAAGGAGCCGCCAATGCTTACTGTGGGCGTCGCGCGCCTCTACACGGAGTCGGTAACGAATGCCGCCGGTCGTGGAAAATAGCGTCCAGCGCTGACTGATGGCGCAGCCATCGGAGATGAATCGGAACGGAGCCAGCACGGCCGCCTGCACGCCGGGCAGCGCTCGAGCAACCCCGCGCCATGCCGCCGGAAAGCGCTCGACGGCTTGTGCATTGGGCGCGGGAAAGCCGCTGATGAGGCCCAGCACTAGCGCGAACGCGATGAGTAGCGCGCGTGCGCGCGGCCATAATGGTATAAAACAACGTATGGCTCGGACGAGCGGGCTGCCCTCCGCCAGTTTCATCCGCAGAAGCGTACTACAGTACGCGGCGTTCCCATGAGAGGTCGTTCGTTGCTTCGCAAAAGTTCCAGGCTCGTAGGTGTGTGGTTCGCTTCCTGGTTTGGGGTCGTGCTGTGCGCGCCGCTCGCGCACGCGCAGGACGCGCCTCCACCAGCTGAAGCGCCTGCCCAGGTCGTGGCGCCGAGCGCGTCAGCTCCGGCGGCGGACGCGCCGGGTGCGCTTCTGCCGCCAGTCGCGAGCCCGCCGCCCTCATCGAGCGCAGCGCCGGACGGCGCGGCCCCGGCCGTTCCGGCGCCTGATGGCAATGCGCCAGCGACCGGCAGCGCGGCATTCGAGCCCTTGCCCGGCGCGCCGCCAGAACCCACGCCCAAGACGCCCGTGCCGGGCGCTGACGCCGCGCCGCCGCTCGCGGACACGCAAACGCCCGCACCTGCGCTCGATGCCGCGCATCACCCCAGCAGGCCTGGCAGCGCTGCGGAAGCCGCGCCGGAGCCCGATCAAAGAAATGACGACGAAGGTTTGTTTGGGCCGTTTCGGATCGGATTTCTGCTCGGCGGCGGCCTGCCGGATTTGCTCAGTTTGGGCGGGCAAATCAAGCTGACGCGCTATTTCGGCGCGGGCATCAACGTCGGCATCATCCCGACCGTGAAGCTGTCTTTGTACGGTCAGGCACAAATCTCCTACCAGGAGTATGACCTGTACGGGCACATCTACCCGTTCGGCGGCGCGTTCTTCCTGGGCGCAGGCGTTGGTTACGCCACGGCCAAGGGTAGCTTGGTCAACAACTATTCGATCCCGCCTCCGTACAACGTTGCGCTTGGCAACAGCGCAAGCATCGAAAGCCGAGGCTCGGTGCGCACGCTAGTGCTTACACCGCAAATCGGTTTGCTGAAAACGTTTGGGCCCGGCTTTTCAATCGGATTGGACGTGGGCGCGCAAGTGCCTATCGCAGCCAGCGAGGTCCACAACCAGACTCAAGCACCGAGTTACGTTCCAGCCGACCAAGTGAAACCCTACGACGACAAAGTGCACTCCACGTTGACCAGCATCGGTCGCCAAGTATTGCCCACGTTCAATTTCAAGATTGGCTGGCTGCTTTAGCGGGCCGCTAGTCGATCACCAGCTCTTCAATCAAGAGCTCGTGCTTCAGGTTGACCAGGCGCGCGATGTCCTCCGAAAACAGCTCCGGGCGCTTGGTGTAAATCAGGTGGCGGCTGCGGTGAACGAGATCGACCAGCACGTTGGTGAGCTGTTCACGGCTCACGCGGCCGTCACTCAGCAACTCCACATTGCCGAACGGCCAAGCCTCACTCAGCCCGGCGCGTAACCGCGCCTCATTCTCGATCAGCGCTTCCCAGGCCACATTGCGGCCGCGATTGGCGACGGGCGCGCTGAACAAGAGCAATATTACGGACACGGCCAGGAACATGAAATCCGTGACTTTGTCCTTGGGCGAGTGAACGGGCCCGTATGAATCTAGATCGATGCCCTTGAGCTGCCCGCGCCGGCTCATCATCAGATTGCCGTTCTTCAGATCGTTGATCGCATAGCCGATCGCGTGGACGTCTTCCATCCAGAGCAGCACACTGGTCAGCAGATCCAACACCATTGCCGGTGACAGGGCGTGCGTGAAGGGCAGTGCCATGCGCTGACGGCGCCACAACTCACTGCCACGCGAGCTTATCGCGCGCTCGAACTCTGCCTCGGCGTCCGCGTCACTGGTACGTGCGGAGGGCGGCCGACTGACGCTGGCGTGCTCAGTACCGGTGACGCCGACCAAGTTGTCTAGGGTGTCCCCGTTGATCAGCTGCAGCACGTGGTACGTGAAGCGCTGTCCCTTCAACTTGCCCGTGTCGTACAGGCGCATCAAATGGGGCACTCGAGCCAGCGCCCGCCCCACGTTCATGGCATCTTCCGCCTCTAAAATGGCCTTTTTCTTCTTGCCGACGATGCGGTCTACCTTGAGGGCAACGCGCCCCGGGTAGTTCGAGCTGTTATCGTTCAAGGCCTCGTACACGCGCCCGAACTCGCCCATGCCGAGCTGACGCAGCAACGTGAAACCCAAATCACGAAATGGGTCGGCGACTTGTTTCCACGCTTCCAGATCTTCACTGTCGACCACGCCGTTTTGGCCGATGGCCGGGCCGGCGGTGCGCACCTTACGGCCCACGCGCTCGAAGTCCATCGGCAACATTGCTGATGGCACGTCGGGCATCGCGCCGGCCAGGCTCAGCCGCAAATACACCGTGTCCAGGTACTCAGCTGCGGCCACGCGTACTTCACCCGCGTCGCCCGCGTAGCCATGGCCGCGCAGCAAGAAGCCAAGCTTGTTCAACATCCGAAAATACGGGTGCCGGTCCATCAACTCAGCCCGCGGAATGCCGCTCGAGGCGCTGACCATGTCTTCGTACACCAGGCCGGCCGGGCTCGGGATCAAGGATCCGGACTTGCGGCTATCGTACAAAACATTGATCGATACATAGCTGATGCGCGAAAATACCTCTATTTTCTCCTTGAAACGGTCACGCGGCAACAACGGATAGCCGAGCTGCGCGGCCAGCCGCGAAATGAGCGGCCAGCACAGGCCGAGTGTTTCGTTTGCGGAGCGCGCGCGCGCTAGCAGCGCCTCGCGAACGTAGCGCACTAGCCGAGAGTGCAGGACAATCCGGGTTTCGCCGTGCCCGTTTGCTCCGTCACGCGGCACCTCTCGAGTGCCATCACTGGGTACGTCCGGGCTCAAGCGCACCGTGACTGTGCGTTCGCCGCGACGCGCGTTCGCGAACAGCAGCTCGTCGAGCATGCTCAGCACCTTGGGCTTGTCCTCCAGGCGCTTGCGCGCTCCCTTCAAGCCCAGGGCGAGTAGATCAGAAAGCCAGCGCGCCTCTTCACCCTCGGCCTCGAAGGCCACGATGCGCAGTTCGGGATGCAAATGCACGCGGACGATGACATCCGGCTCGAGCCGCGCATCAGGTGACATGCTTAGGTAGCGAAGCCATTCCTTCGCTTCCCCACTGAACACGGTGGTCGAAAGCTCGGTGCGCAGGCCCGGCTCGAGCTTCTGCTCGGAGGGGTGCCCCACGACGTGAGGGCTCGGCGGCCGCCAATTCCAGGAGTCGAGCGCGGCTCGCAGCGCCTGATGTACGACCTCTTGCTTTTTCATCGGCCGATTGCCGATATAGCGCATGCGAGCTAGGCGCGCCGCGGCAGGCGAAAATCGAAGCTCGTGCCAGCTTCCGGCGTCGAGCTCACGACGACCTCACCGCCGTGGGAGGCCACGATCTGTTGCACGATGTACAGGCCGAGGCCCAGCCCCTCGGCGCGTTTACGCTTACCAACCCCGGACTGAAAGGGCTCGAATAGCCGAGGCATGATGTCTGGAGCGATGTGACCGCCGTTATGGAAACAGCGGGAGGCCGAGCACGGTCGTCAAGCGATTGCTATCCGCGTAGCTTGCGCGCGCTCGACCCGCAGACCTTGCTCGGCGAGCAACATGTTCTGAATGGCTTCCCGGATCGCCTCCGTGCGCTGCTTCCGTTCAATCATAGCGGGCGACGTGCGATACGGCTTCAGATCGACGTCTGGCGCCAGGATAGGATCGGTGAGGTTCAGCCAGGCCTCGTAGCGAGCGCGGGCGACGTCAGCGCGCACCTGTTGTGGCGCATTGTCGGCGACCAAAGCTGCTCAGACAATGTGGCAGAACGCGCCATAGGCAGATTTCGGCACCGCGCTGCTAGGCGCTCAGAACGCGACCGCGAAGCGTGCCAGCGCTTCGTGCAAAACGTGATCGTGGCGGAGGGCGTCGTCATTCACGCCCGGGGCTAATGTATTCCCGGGTGCCTGAGCGCGCTGCTTTGAAGTTTGCGTGGGGCCGCCCAGCGGGCTTGCGCCCACGGGAGCCGAGTCCGGAAACACGTTGACGATGTAGTTCACGGTCATGCGCAGGTGTTTGGTGAACCAATAATTTGCACCCAACGAGAAGGCGTTGACGCGAATGTCGCCGTCATTGCTCTTGGGGTCCGGCGTGCCGAGGCGGCGCGCGCTGGAATAATTCAAGCGAACTTGCTCCCACTTGGCTAGCAACTGCAGGGCGCGTTGCGGCTCCGGATCGAGCTTCTTGAAATCCACATGCGGCATGTTCTGCACGCCGGGAACGCCGTTGATGTCGCGGTTCCCGAGCGGCCAATAGCCGAACTCCAGATAATAGGAGTAACCGCGCAGGCTACCGAAGCGCGAGCTGGGGGTTGCTGCCGAGCCATCTAGCGCCTCGCGCGTGCCCTTCTCGATGTAAGCGGCCTCGGCGGTCAGATCCACGTTTTTGTACGGAACTCGGGCTTCGAAGGCGATGCCCTGTTGCTTGCCCGAGTAAATGATGTGCGTCACGCCAGCGGAGCTCGTGTACGTCGGATTCCAGAAGGCGTACTGGCCTTGCGTGGTGAGCGCCGGCACGTCGTAGTTTACCCAGCGCGGATCGCGCGTGCCGTACCGGAAGCTGGCACCGAACTCCAGGTTTTTTAGCGCGTCTTTGCGGTCGACTAGCGGCATCACGAAGGCGCGCGCGAATACGTCCGAGCGGCTATCCAAGTTCGGGCGGTTTTGGCCTTCACCGTCGAACAAGCCGAGCGAATAGTTCAGCACCTTGAACGCTTCCCCCCAGAGCATCACGCCGAGCTGCTTTTGCGTGGGCACCGCGATGTCACGCACGGTCATGGAACGCTCCATGAACGGCGTGCCCCATTTTTCACTGGTGCGGTTCTCCATCGTGAACGGTGCGTCGAACTGGCCGACTTGTACGTTCAAGAACTGAGCTGCTCGGTAATTGATAAAGACGTCGGTCGGCGCAGCGCTGACTTTGGGCGATTGTGCGCTCGCATAGCGACCGCTCGTGGCCGTTGGCGCGGCGCCTGGCGCGGCGGCAGAGGTTTCGTTAGTCCCGCGCGGGTTGTCGACCGCCGTCGTCCCGAAGTCACCGGCGATCATGAACCACCAGCTGTGGAACAGCTCCCCGGACAACTCTGGACGGGCGCGGCGCAAGAATAGCGTGGGCTTCAGTGTGGTATCGGACACGCCAGGCCCGAAATAGCTGTAAAAATCGATGTGCGCGCGACCCTGCAAGTACAACCGATAGTTGTCGTTGCTGTCGCGCAGATAAAACAGGCCGCTGTGGTAGCCGGCCAACGGATTGCCGTCTTTGCCGAGGCTGGGGTCTTGCGCGAGGGGCGCGAGGGGCGCGAGGGGCGCGAGGGGCGCGGCAGCCGGATAGGTCAGCGGCGTTTGCGTTTGCGCTTGCGCGCTGTTTCCCCAGCACAAACACAACAACGCCACGGCCGCCGGTGAGGCGCGGCCGAGGCGTCGATCGAGCAGCGCTCGTCCGACCTCGCGTGACGGAGAAAGATGGGTGGCGAGGGCGAGCGAGTAGTTCTTCATGATTTTCGAATCAGAGGGCGACCGCGCAGCGGAGCAGGAACTCGTTCAGCGAGTGAGCGTTGTCACGGGCGTTCGTGTCCACGTCTTTCCCACTCAGGGTGTTACCGGGTGCGACGGCGCGATTGCTGCTTGATTGAACAACCGGCCCACCCGCGGGGATTGCGGTGACCGGCGCAGAATCCGGGAACATGTTGAGTACGTAGTTGGCGGACAGGCGAATGTGCTTGGTTGCCCAGTAGTTCACGCCCAGCGAGAAAGCGTTGACCTTGATGTTGCCATCCGCGTTCGTCGTGTCCGGGGTGCCTGCGCGGCTCGCGCCCGCGTACTTCAGGCTCAACTGTTCCCATTTAGCCAGCAGTTGGACAGCATGTGGCAGCACTTCCGGATCGGGCTTCGAGAAGTCGACGTGCGTCATGTTCTCGTAGCCGGGACTGCCGTTGATGTCGCGCTTGCCGAACCAGACGCCAGCCTGGATGTAGTACGAGACGCCATGTAGGTCACCGCGGCGCAGGGTGTTGTCAGTGCTGCCGGTTTGGAACCCTTCCTGCACTTCGCGCGTGTGATTCTCGATGTACACGACTTCGCTCGTCAGATCGAAGATCGAGATCGGCAAACGGAACTCGCCCGCGACGCCGGTCTGATTGCCAGAAGGCAGGATGTGGGTACGACCTTCTGAGCCCGAGTAGTTGCTGCTCCAGAACGTGTAGTTGCCCTGCGTCGACATACCCGGGTAGTCGTACGCCGTGTACTTGGTGTCCCGAGAGCCGTACCGAAAGCTTGCGCCGATTTGCAAGTCCTTCAGCGCGTCCTTCTTGCTCGCCAACGGGTGCACGAAGGCACGCGCCATGACGTCGCCGCGGCTGTCGGTGTTCAGGCGATTCTGCCCTTCACCATTGAACAAGCCCGCCGAGTAGAAGAAGTACTTGCTCGGATCCTCACCCCAGAACATCGCACCGATGTCCTTGTTGGTCGGGATGCCCACGTCGCGCACGGCCAGCGAGCGCTCCATGAAGGGGATGTACTTGTCACTCGTTCGGTTCTCCATCGTGAATGGAGCGTCGAACTGCCCGACTTGCACGTTGAAC
>JBDTYJ010000066.1:0-19274 GCA_040005755.1 Pseudomonadota bacterium | reverse complement strand
TGCTCGAAGCGCGCCTGCGCGCTTCGGCAGCGGCCGAAAGCGCCGCGTTGGCTGCTGCGGTTGAAGCGAACGCCGCGTTGCAGCGTTCAGAAGAAGCACAGCGGCACTTGTTCAATACGAGCCCGATGCCGCTGATCGTCTACGACGTGCTGACGCTAGAGCCGCTCGCAGCGAACGAAGCCGCGCTCCGCCTGTACGGCTACAGCTGGCACGAGCTCATGCAGGTCAACGTTTCCGCCTTGGTGGGGGAAAGTCCAGAGGTGGTGCGCGAGAGGCTGCTTTCGATGCCTGATACGCAAGTGACCGGCACCGCGAACTACCTGCGTCGAGATGGCACAGTGCTGACCATTGAGTACACGACGCGCATCATTGCGTTCGAGGGACGGCGCGCGCGCATCACCGCTCTGAACGACCTCACCGGGCGCATCGAGGCCGAACAGACGAACGCGCTGCTCGTCGCAATCGTCGAGTCCGCGAACGACGCAATCCTAAGCAAGCAGCTAGATGGCGTGATCAGCAGCTGGAATGGCGCCGCCGAGCGCATGTTCGGGTACACCGCCAATGAGGCCGTGGGCAAAGCGATCACCCTCATCATTCCCGCTGACCGCCTGCACGAAGAGGTCGAGTTCGACCAGCGCGTCACTGCTGGCGAGCGCGTGAACTCGTACGAAACGGTGCGGCGCAGGAAAGATGGCACGGAGGTGCCTGTTTCCCTTTCGCTCGCGCCCGTACTGGATGGCGCGGGTAAAGTCGTGGGCGTGTCCAAAACCGCGCGCGATCTTTCGGCCCAGCGCGCTGCGACCGAAGCCTTGCAACGGACCGAAGATCAGCTGCGCCAGGCCCAAAAAATGGAGGCCATCGGGCGCTTCGCGGGTGGCATTGCGCACGATTTCAATAACTCACTTTCGGTGATCCTCAGTTATTGCGATCTCATCGCAGGCGACCTTGAGCCCGCTCATCCGGCCGCTGCCGATATCGAAGAGGTGCGCAAGGCCACGCTGAGCGCAGCTGACCTCACTCGCCAGTTGCTCGTATTCAGCCGTCAGCAGGTGATCGCACCCAAGGCGCTGGACTTGAACCTGACCGTGCGCTCCATGGATAAGATGCTGCGCCGCATCTTGGGTGAAGACGTGGATTTGGTCTCGCAGCTGGCAGCTGATTTGGGACATGTGCTCGTGGATCCGGGCAACATCGAACAAGTAATCATGAACTTGGTGGTCAATGCGCGCGACGCCATGCCAACGGGCGGTCAGCTAACCATCGAAACCGCTAACGTGGAGTTGGACTCTGCGTACGGAGTCCTCCACCTGGGCTCAAACCCAGGGCCACACGTGCTCTTGGCCGTGAGCGACACGGGCATTGGCATGGATCGCCAAACCCAGGCGCGCATCTTCGAGCCTTTCTTCACCACCAAAGAGGTTGGCAAGGGCACCGGCCTCGGGCTCTCGACGGTGTTCGGAATTGCCCAACAGGCAGGCGGCAGTGTGTGGGTGTACAGCGAGCCCGCTCGGGGCACGACCTTCAAGGTGTATTTGCCGAGGGTTGCGCCAGTGGCCGCGCTTTCCCATGCGCCCGGCCCGTCCGTCGTAGCGCACGGCGGGGAAACGGTGCTGCTTGCCGAAGACCAAGAACAGGTGCGCAACGTGGCTCACGGCATCCTGCAGCGCCGCGGCTACCGCGTGATCGTGGCGAGCAGCGCCGGGGAGGCCCTGTTGCTGGCAGAAGCACACCCGGGCCCGATCGAACTACTGCTCACGGACGTGGTGATGCCCCACCAAAGTGGCGCCGAGCTCGCCAAGCGCCTCGCTGTCACTCGCCCCGACACCAAAGTGCTGTTCATGTCCGGCTATACGGACGACAGCGTGATCCGTCATGGCGTGCTGGAGAGCGGCGTCTCGTTCCTGCAGAAGCCCTTCACCCCAGAATCGCTCGCGAAGAAGGTCCGTGAAGTGTTGGACGAGAGATAGGCGCGCGCGCCTATCTGCTCTTGGCGCCGCGTTGGAGTAATACGACTTCAATAAGACACGCTGACGCTGTGGCTGAATTGTGAATTGCCGGAGCGCAACGGCTCCTGCCTCGACCGCGCCGGGGGCGATCGTGTAAGGTGGCCCGGCCGTGCCCCCCGCTTTTGTGCGCCTGCTGCTCATCGCCGTCGTGCTGTTACTCTTACCGCGCTCGGCGCACGCCTACCCGTGGATGATTCGCCACGATTACACGGGGTGCGCGACCTGTCACGTCGACCCGAGCGGCGGCGGCGTGCTCACCGAATATGGCGCTGCACAAGGTGATATCCTGCTACGCACGCATTACGGCGCCAAGAGCGGTGATGACACGAGCGCGTCGGCTGGCTTTCTGTGGGGCGCAGTGCATCCCCCCGCCTGGTTCCTGCCGAGCGGATCGCTCCGCACGCTCGCCATCGCAAGCAAGAACGGCAGCGGCAGCTTCAGTGAAGATTTCGTGCTGATGCAGGCGGATGTGCGGGCCGCAATCGTCAGCGGTGGGTTTCGCGCCTACGCCAGCGCTGGTTTTGTGAACGTGGATAACCCAGCGGCCTCGCTCACCGGCAGCGTGGTTTCCCGCGAGCACTGGCTGGGCTGGGCCTTCGGGCAGGACGATGCATTTTTGGTGCGCGCGGGCCGCATCAATTTGCCGTTCGGCATTCGCCAGATCGAGCACACGTTATTCGTGCGCCAATCAACGCGCACGGACCTGAATGACACGCAGCAGCACGGCGTCGCGCTTTCCTATAACAGCGGCGCCCTGCGCGCGGAGGTGCTGGCGATCGCGGGGAATTACCAGGTTTCGCCGGATGTTTATCGCGAACGCGGCTACTCGGTTTATGCAGAGTACGCTCCGGTTTCAAATGCCGCCTTCGGTGTCAGCAGTTTGGTCACGCACGCGGCGCGTGATGTGTACCTGCTCCTGCCCAACACGCGCCAAGCCCACGGCGCATTCACGCGCTGGGCGCCCGTGTCGCCGCTCGCGCTCTTGCTGGAGGCGGACCTCATCGCCCAGTCTGCAGTGCCAGCAACCGGCTACGCCACGATGTTACAAGCCGACGTTGAGCCGATCCAAGGGCTTCACCTGATCGCAACCGGCGAGAACCTACACTCGGGCGCCAACGGTTCTGGCACTTCTTGGAGTGGTTGGCTCGGGGCGGGCTGGTTCTTCATGCCTCACGCCGACACCCGCGTCGACTTCGTGCGTCAGTCGCTCGCGTTCGGAACCAAGAACGTGCCGGCCACGGCGCTCATGCTGCAACTTCATGTCTACCTATGATCGGTCGCAAGTCACCAGGCACGGCGAAAGGCGCCGCAGGAGCCGCATGATCGCTGCAAAACGGGGCTATTCGGCACTGGCACTGGCACTAGCTAGCCTCGCATGGGCGCCGACGGCGCGTGCCGAGCGCGAGTTTCCGGTCATCATCCAATCGGATCTGGCGCTCTCCTATGAAGTGCCGTGTAGCGTGTGTCACCTCAAAGAGAATACTGGCGCCGCCACAGCGCGCACTCCGTTCGCGCTGGCATTGAAAGCCCGCGACTTCACCGACGGTCAATCGCTCGGCACTGCCTTGGCCCGACTCAAATCCGACGACTTCGACACTGACGGTGACGGCGTATCTGACGTCGCAGAGCTGAAGGCCGGCACGGACCCGAACAGCGCCGCCGACGCCAGTTTGATCGACGCTCAGGAACCGGGCTACGGCTGTGGCGGTAGCGCGCCACACGGTCGCAGCTCCGGCCAGGCGGCGCTAGGCGTCGCTGCGCTAGCCTGGCTCCTCACTCGCCGCCTACGAGGTCGCTCATGAATTGCACTCAGCGCGTGAACATCAAGCAGCGGTTGATCGCTCTGGCGCTGCTAGCCGCGACTAGCGTGGTTGCCTGTCAATCCGAACCACCCCTGGAAGTCGCGCCCAAGGTGGAGCTCTCTCAGCTGCAGGGCAAGTGGTACGAAATCGCGCGGTTGCCTCGCAGCACCCAGGTGGATTGCCATGGCACCACCGCGTTTTACAAGCAGGCGCCCGACGGTTCACTCAGCCTCGTGAATCAATGCAATGTGGGCAGTGCCACCGGCAAGCTGCAAACCATCTCGATGACCGCCACGGTGCCGGACACGAACGTGCCCGCCAAGCTTTCGCTCGACGTTGGCGGCTACACGGGTGATTACTGGATCCTCGAAGTGGGCTCGAACTACGAGTACGCGGTCGTGGGTCACCCTTCCCGGCTCTACTTCTGGATCTTGAGTCGGAAGCCTACCCTGGACTCGAACGTGCTGGGCGGCATCCTCAGCCGCGCCGAAGACAAGCACTTCGACACCAGCCTGCTCGAGTTCACGCCCCAGCCTCCCGCGGCGGATCGCGACCAGCTCGATAAACCGCAGGGCGCGGTACCCGAAGCGCCGCACTCGACCTGTGCTCTCTCCGGAGCACCAGGGGGAAGCCAGCGCGGTCAGGTGAGCGGTTTTTGCGTCTCTCTCGGTATCTCGTTGCTCGGGCTGCGAAGGCGCCGAGCGCGGCGCTGAGCGCGGCTCAGCCGGCACGGTCAGTACTCAACGCTGCTTCACGCGGCTCGCGCCGGACACTTGATCCGGCGTCCACGTCTTTTTGGGCGTGGTGCTCGGGCGGCTGACGCCCGGCACCGGTTTCTTGGCCGCGGGCGGCGTAGAACCGAGCGCGTTCGCCGAAGACGATCCGGGCGGCGCTGCCGCAGGTTCCGTAGCGCTCGCCGGCTCTGCGAATGTTTCATCGTGCGGCAGCGTTGGCTTCCAGGCGTTGATGGTATGACAGGTGTCGCACTTCGCGGGGAATGTGTCGTGATGCGCGACCTTCACGTTCGCGGAGGCCTGCTCTTGCCGATGGCAAGCGACGCATTCGTGGGTTGTGCCTTCGAATTGCGGACTTGCTCCGCCGTGGCACGCGAAGCAGGTGAGCTTCGAGTGGCCGCCCTCAAGTGGAAAGCTATGTAAGAATGGGCTCCGCACCGGATGCCAACCGGTTTCGCCGTGACACACGGCGCACGTGGTGGGGCGCACGCCCGGGTGCGGCGGATGAGTGGTGCTCTGAAACTCCTGCAAATGGCAGCTGGCGCAGCGAGCCGAGGGCGGCTCGGCACTATCGCTGCTTTGAGCAGAACAGCCGCACACTGCGTAAGGCAGCGCGCACAACATGCCCCATTTCCATGTCTTGCTCAGCTTGGCGAACCAGCCCGCGGAGCTCAAAATTTCTCCTCCCGAAAGGACATGCCCAGGCTTGTACACAAGGGGGCCAGCAGCGATCCGAGCCCGGGTGGGCCACAAAAGTACACATCCACAGGCTGTGGCCGATGACGGGCGGCGATCAAACTGAGCATGGCGGGCCAATCAGGCCGCCCGACATGAGTGTGGGTTCGGAGGCCGGTGATCATGTCGCTGCGGCCCGCTGAGTGCATCACGTCACGAGCCAATTCGAGGCCGAGCGCGCTCGCGCCGACGGTTGCGCCGGTCATGCACAAATGGATCTCGAGCAGGCCCCGATCATCCACCCGCTCGAGATCGGCCAGCAAGGCCCCAAACCATTCAAACGAATACTGATCACGATTTAACCAGAAGAAATGCACCTTTTCCAGCTGGGAAGGAAGCGAACTCTGACCGTTCGCGCGCATCACCAAGCTCTCGAGCACACTAGCAAACGGCGTGACTCCAATGCCTGCACCAATCAAAACCGCAACGCGCGATCGAAAAATGTGCGCGCTGGGCGATCCGTACGGTCCGTCGACGTGCACCGTGACGGGCGCGTTATGCCCCGCTTCCACCGCCGCGCGCAGCGCGGACGTCCAATCACCGAGCGAGCGCGCATGCACGACGAGGTTCGGCTGTTCGGGCGCACTGCTCAACGTGAACGGGTGCCACTCGTGACGTGCAATGGCCGGAATTCGAAGAAAGATGTAATCCGCCGCCGCAAAATGAAAGCCCGGAGGGCGTTCGATTTCCAAGCGTGTGACGGCCGAGCGCAGCGGCGTACTCCTTACGACGCGGCTCACCGCTCCGCGGCGGCGCAACCGCAATACCTGCTCGACCGCAAAACCAAGCAACGGCACGCCTACCCACAGCAGGAACGAAGGCGCATGCACAATGGCGAGCGCGAGCCACACCACATACAGCAGGTGCGTGAAGTAAAATAACTCGAAGCGCTTGCTGCGTCTGACGAAAGCCAGAGAAAACAGCCACATGACCGTCAACACCAACAGCAAGGCCAGGCCCGTGCCACCTTTGCCAGTAGCAAAGAACAGATCACTCAGCGGGTGCAGCGAGTGACCGCCCGCGTAAGCCAGCATGAAACAAGCGCCGTGCGCAACACCGAGCGCAAACAACGAATGCCCAAGCAAGCGGTGAAACGCGATCGAATGGTCCACGGGGATCACGCGACCGAGCACGGATGCGCGCACGCGCGTTAGCAGGCGGCGCATCATCGGGATCAAGATCAGCGCACCATTGAAGTTCAAGGTCAGGCCCAGCGTGCGTCCGAGCTGCATCCAGAGGCGCGCCCCCGCCGCCGCCCCGTGACTGAAAAAGGTGCCCAAGAGCGCCAAATTGACGACCAGCCACAGCACCAGCAAAACGACCAGCGCGCCGCGATTGCGCACCCGCGCGCGCAATGCTGATCGAGAGGAGGGCGCAGAACCCTCGTTCAGCCGTGCGAACAAATCCTCATTCGGAGCGAGCCAAATCGCTTCGCTCTGGGTCATTCTTCTGAGTAACTCGGGGCGCTGTCGCAGCGCTGCGTCGAATTCGTCGAACGAGATGCGGCCATCCTGATCGCGGTCTAGCGCCCGGAACAGCACCTGAGTGAGGTGCTCCGCGGGTTGGCTGGCGCGAGCGATAATTTCGCTCTCGGCCATGGCGATCGAGATCATGCGCAGCATTTCAGTCTGATCGATGAAGCCGTCGCCATCGTGGTCGTGCAGCTGGAACGCGAACCAGAGCTTTTCCCGCACGCTCCCGCGGAGCAGGCGCGTGGCCCAGGCAAGGAACTCGTCCTTTTGGATCACGCCATCACGGTTGCCGTCGAAGATGGCGAGCACGCGCCTGGCGAGGTATTGGCTGCGCAAACCGAGCGCGCGCTGCAGCTCCGCTTCGTCAATTACGCCGTCTTTGCCGGCGTGCGAGGCGAAGGCGCGCTCTAAGCTTGCGAGCAAACGCGCGTCGATGGCGGACGGCTGGCCCGAGCCGCCCGGTAGCCCAGCGTTGCTCATGGCGCAGACACTAGCCCGCACGCTTCCGCGGGCTGAACGTGAGCAAAGGCGGACACTGGCACGAGCCGAAGGTATCACCCCCGGACGCTACGATTGCGGGCGAAAACTTGCCAAAGAGCCCGTCGTGGACGCCGTGTGTCAGAATGCGTCATGCGCAGCCCGGCTCCAACGCTTTTCGACCCGACGCATTCGTCGGCTCAGAAGGCCCGATGACCCCGCTGCGCCCCAGGCTCCGCCAGCTCGGTGCATTGCTGTTGGTCTCTGCGTGCAGCTCCGGAGCAGGCCGCCCAGGATCTCAAGGAAATGGCGGCGCCTCGGCAAGCGGCGGCGCAGTGCAAGGAGGGGGCGGCCTGAATCTCAATGTCGCCCCCGAGGTTTGCCCCGACGCGAGCGCCCCTGCCAGCGATACAATCACATGCATGCCAATGCACGCGCGCAGCTTCGCGCGGGACATTGTCCCGCTTTTCAACGGCTGCGTGGGTGAAGTGTGCCACAGCTTCTCCGCGGGCGCGATCGCACAAGAGGTGGGTGCGCCGTCGCTCGAGTGCTGTAGCGAACGATTGATGATTGAGCCACGCCACCCGGAACGCAGCTACGTGCTGCAGAAGCTGCGCGGAACCGAGCTCTGCGGCGGCGCGCGTATGCCGCTAGGCGATGTCCCCTTCAGCAGCGACGATCTGCAGGCGGTGTCGGATTGGATTTGTCAGGGCGCCAGCACGAGCCCGTGAACTACCGCCGCCTGGAAGGGCGAGCATGAAGGGGCGAGTGTGCGGAAGTTACCGTGGGGACTGAAGCCGCATATCGCGCATGGCCGCTTACGCCCCAGTGATGCTCTTTTCGGTAGTCATAGCTTCGAGCGCAAATTGTACTTTTGCCCCTGCAAACGCCGAACGCTCGCAATGCCTCCGGGAAACAAGCGTCGGGTCATGCTATGAGTAATCTTGGATGTGCACTTGTCCACAACCTGAATGGGGGCTCGTTCGGCGGGCAGTGGTGCCGCGCGTTCAGGGCCGCCGACAGCGGGCGGAATACTCCACCATCAGGAAGCGACTCTAAGGGTCCGGCAAAGGGGAATTGCGATATGACGGCCGCAGGGGCGCAACCGAAATCATCCAGACTAGCAGCCCGCAAGAATAGAATCTTGCTGGTGGACGACGACCCTGCCGTCCTGGCCGTCACACGCCGCATCCTGGAGAAGAAAGGCGCACAAGTTGTGACCGCCGGCGACGGTACGGAAGCGCTCGCGTTGCTGGCGGCACAGAGCTTCGACGCCATGGTGAGCGACATTCAAATGCCTGGCATTAGCGGGATGAAGCTGCTGCGCACGGTGCGTGAATTCGATCTCGACCTGCCCGTCGTGCTCGTCACCGGTAACCCAGGCGTACAGAGCGCGGTAGAAGCGGTGGAGTACGGCGCCTTTCGGTACCTCATCAAACCCGTGCCTTCGGTCGAGCTCGTCGCCGTTGTGGAACGTGCAGCTCAGGTGTGCCGTCTTGCGCGCTCCAAGCGCGAGTACGTGGAGGAGTTTGGCAGCAGCCGCTTCAGAGTGGGTGACCGCGCCGGCGTTGATGCAACTTTGGACCGAGCGCTCGCTTCGTTGTGGACTGCCTATCAACCCATCGTACGCGCCGCAGACTCGTCGATTTACGCCTATGAAGCGCTGCTGCGCTCCGAAGAGCCCGCGCTGCCACATCCCGGCGCGGTTCTCCAGGCCGCGGAGCGAGCAGGCCGCGTGCATGACGTCGGGCGTACGGTCAGGCAGAGCGTGGTGGCGAGCGCTCCGGAAGCGCTGCCGGACTGGGCGCTGTTCGTGAATTTGCATCCTGAGGATTTGCTCGACCCCGCGCTTTACGAGCCTGATTCTGCGTTCGCAAGGTTAGCGCCGCGCATCGTTCTCGAGATCACCGAGCGAGCGTCGCTCGACAACATTGCCAGTGTTACCAGCAAAGTCGCAACGCTGCGCACGCTCGGCTTTCGCATCGCGCTCGATGACCTTGGTGCCGGATACGCCGGCCTGACTAGCTTCGCGCTGCTCGAACCGGAGTTCGTGAAGCTGGACATGGGCTTGATTCGCGAAGTGAACAGCAACAAGATCAAGCAGAAGATCGTGCGCACCATGGTGCAACTCTGCCGCGATATGGGGAAACAAATCGTGGCAGAAGGCGTGGAGACGAACGCCGAGAGGGAAACGTTAACGCACCTCGGCTGTGATCTGCTTCAGGGGTTCCTGTTTGCGAAACCGGAGCGTCCCTTCCCGGTGCCGCGCCGAGCGCCGTGACGAGGGCACATCGGAGCGCCGCACCGCGCGAAAGGCCCGCTTCGCACGCGGCGAGCCGCTTCGCGTAATGCAATCTTAGTAGGCGTACAGTTGGCTTTGCGGAATCGGGACGGCTGCCGGTTGACCGGGAATGACCCAGGCAAGTTTGGCTACCGCGCCTTGTTGAGACTCGAAGTATTCCAGTTTGATGTCGTAAACGAAGCCGGCCTTCAGCGGGATCGCGGGCGAGCTGTTCGTAGTGGGGGCATGCGTCGTCCAGTTGTCGATGACCAGCGCCCCGTCTATCCAAAGCCGAACACCGTCGTCCGACGTGGTTTGGAACGTGTAATTGCCGTCCGCGACCGGCCCCACGTGCCCAGCCCAGCGCACTGAGAAGTTGTCTACCGGAAGCGCGGCCGCGGGTGCGGCAGTGCCCCAGTCGTAGTTGACCGACTCAGCCCGAGTCAGCCCGGCAACGCCGGCCAGCGTCGCGTTAGCGAAGTATTGCGCAGAGAGCCCTTGGGGCGTGACAAACAGCTGCATTAGCGGGACCGGGACGAAGCTCGTAGTCCCGGGTGTTTGCCAGTTCAGCCTGGCCGTCGCGCCACCCGTCTTTTCGTAATACTCGAGCACGAGGTCGTAGCGTTGTCCTGCCAGCAAGGTGACCGCCTGGGAGTTGTCAGTGGCAACTGAGTGATCGGTCCAGTGGTTGATGACTTGCACGCCGTTCACGAATAGGCGCGCGCCATCGTCCGATAGCGTCTGAAACACGTAGCTTCCGCTCACCGCTGCGCTGACTTGCCCAGACCAGCGCGCGGAGAATGCGTCGGCCGGAATACCGGTTCCCGGGCTACCGGTGCCCCAATCGAAGTTCACTGCCTCAGTGCGCGTCAGGGCGGGCAGGCCGCTCAACGTGGCGTTGGCAAAGTATTGGCCGAGCAAACCTTGAGTCGAGCTCGTATACAGTTGAGTCGCGGGGATGGCGACGAAGTTGCTCGCGCCGGGGCTTTGCCACTTGAGCTTGATCGAGGCGCCGCCGGTCCTTTCGTAGTACTCGAGCACGATGTCGTAGCGCTGCCCCTGGACGAGCATCACGGAGGGAGCAATGTCAGTGCTAACCCCGTGATCGGTCCAGTGGTCGATCACGAGCGCGCCGTTCAAGTACAGTCGCACCCCGTCGTCGGAAACCGTTTGTAAGATGTAGTTGCCGGTAGTGGGCGCGCTGACTTGACCCACCCATCGCGCCGAGAACGAGTCGACCGGGACTCCTGTGCCCGGGGTACCAGTCCCCCAGTCGAAGTTCACGGCTTCGGTCGTGCTGAGCACTGGCGAACCGCTGAGGGTCGCGTTCGCGAAATACTGGCCTGCCAGACCGGTACCGGCTGCAGGCGCCACCGCCGGCTCGTCGGTGCCGATTTGCTGGACGAAGGCCGCGACGTTTGCCAGATCCGTGGTGGGGAGCAGCAGGTTCTTGTGCGCCTGAATCGCAGCAGCAAGGGTCGGCGCTGAGCCGTCGTGCAAGTAGGGCGCTGTGAGCCAGGCATCACGTAGCGTTGGCGTGTCGATACCGAGCAGTGACGCGCCCAAACGTGAGCCGCTGCTCGGCTTGATCGTGCCCACGTCGTGCAGCGCGAGCGCGCTCGAATCAGTGAAGGCCGTTCCGCCGTGGCAAGAAGCACAGCGACTGGCAAAGACGCTGCGACCTGAAAGCGCATTGTCGCTGAGCGCGCCCGAAGCCGTTCGGTAGGGCGACGAAGCGAAGCTCGACAGCGAGGCCACGTATGCCGCGAGCGCGTCGAGGTCTGCGCTCAAGCCGGCCTTGGGATCACCGAGCGGCTGGCTACGTGTACCGGTGTTGAATGCCGCGTCACTCAGCAAGCCGCTGCCCTGGTTCAGTGCACGAATTTGACCTTCGAAGTCCTGCACTTCGTCGAAATTCGCCGACCAGTGCAGGCGGCCCTGACCGCCCGCGCGGCCGCGCAGGTAGACGGTGTTCCGCAAGCCTTCGCCCACGCTGGTCAGATCCCAGGTTCGCCCGTCGTTACCGCCATCGTTGTGGCAACTGGCGCAACTCATGTAGCCGTCGCGCGAGAGCCGCGTGTCGCGCGCATCGTAAAAGAGCTGTTTGCCGCGCAGCACCTGCGCCGAAAGCTTTTCGCTAGCGACGGAGCTCAGCGTGCTGAGCAGCGGAAGCCGGCTTTGCCCGAGGGTCACGAGCGGCGAAAGATCGTACACGCCAACCGTGCGATCGAGCGCGTTGTGCACGAACAGCTTGCGACCGTCCGGCGAAAGCGCGAGCCCCTGAGGCGCTCTTCCGGCATCCACGCGGAACAGCTCCCGCTTACCGTACGCATCCACGACCGAAATTTCGCGACTGGTCTCGAGCGCGACGAATAGATAAGCGCCGCTCGAATCGTAGCTGGCCGCGCTCGCGACGCTGGAGTTATCGAGATCGATCCGCGCCGGATAATCCTCGACTTCTCCAGCCAAATCGAGGCGCGAGACGACGGCGCGCACCGTGGTCTGAAAATCTAGATTTTGCTGATCGCGCAGCTTGCCGCGTTGAATGTTGTCTTGTTTGGAGGGGATCCAGACCGACTTGCCGTCGGGCGAAACAGCGGGCGCACCGAGGTAGTTCGGCACGCCGCGCGCGGAGGTTTCGGTATCCGGCTTGCTGCTGTGCCTGATCTCGACCGTGCGCGTGAGCGTGAACGACGCTGGGTCGATGAACAGCACCTCTCCGCCGACTGGCACGCCGGCCACGCTGGTTTGCACCGTGGCCGTTGCTTCCCCCGGCTGCGGGGGCGTGATGAAGCGCGAGACCAACAGCTGCGCCCCCGCTTGCGTGAGCGCCAAGTGACGAGGATTGGCGCCGACGTCGAGTGACGCCAGGGTGGCGCCGTTCGCGTCGAGCTTAAGCACCTTGCCCAAGGCTTCGAGCGTGACGAACACCGTGCCATCCGGCGCGAAGACCACACCGTACGGCTGCGAAGCGCGCGGGAGCGCGACGGTTTTCGTGACGGTGAGCGAGCTCGGGTCCAGCACGCTAATCGTCCCCGAGCCCTTATTGGCCACCCAGATCGCGCCGTTCGGCGAAACAGCGACGCTGCGCGGCATGCTGCCAACTGCCAGTTCGGCGAGCTTCGCGTTCGTCACCGCGTCCAACACCGATACGCTGTCACTATCTGCGTTAACCGCCCACAGCCGGGCGTTCTTCCCGGTTCGCTTCTCGACGACGAGGTTGCTCGAGCTGATCGCGCTCCCGGCAACGGCGGGCAGAGCCACGGCTTGCACGAATTGCGTCGAGGTCGTGGTCCCGTCGCTCGTTCGCACCGTGAGGGTCGCCCGATACACCCCAGGGCTCGCATAGTTGTG
The DNA here is from genome assembly GCA_040005755.1 of Pseudomonadota bacterium. Lineage (GTDB taxonomy): Bacteria > Myxococcota_A > Polyangia > Polyangiales > Polyangiaceae > PMG-095. The sequence goes on along the minus strand of JBDTYJ010000066.1, from coordinate 6,413 downwards.
GGTGATCGCAGGCGACGCCGAGAAGCCGCTGTCGCTCGTACCGTCACCGAAGCTCCATTGATATTGCAGTGTCCCCGGGTAGCTCGAAGAAGCGTTGTAGCTAACGCTGCCGGTGTTGGATGCGACCGGAGCGACCACCGCATTCACGACCGGCGCGGCGAAGGCTGCCAGGAAGGTTGCATCCGCAGCTACGGCTGCATCACCAGTGGCCGGGTCGATCCATATTTGACCATCGCGATGCCTGACCACACGCTCAGGAAAATTCTTCGAGCGCAAGCTGACGCCGCTGCCGGTGAGCCCAATTTGTGGGCAAAACGTAGCGTCGTCCTTGAACAAGCTAGTGCCGTCGTTCGTGCCCAACTGCAATCGATAGCTGGAGTGGCGAAGCACCTGGCCCGGCACGGCCACTGATTCCAGAGACACGCAGCTCGCATCAGCCAGCCCGTCCCGCACGATGAATTGCGTATGCGGCAAATCGGCACTGGCCGTTGTCGAGAGCACGGCCAGGCCAGTCGTAGCGACGGCAAGCGAAGAGTCCGTCGCGTTGCTGGCGGTGAGCGAAACGACGCTACCGTGCGGTAGCACCGTCGGTGGCGCTGGCGGCGGCGTTCCGCCACCCATCGCGATGATTACACCCGGCGCTGGCACGCCGTTCGAATCGATGACCGACAAGACATAGTAACCGGGTGGGGCGTCGTTCGCGCTCGCCGGCATGCCGATCGCGAGCCTTCCACCACCTTGCACGAAGGAGAGCTCTTGCCGACGTTGCGCGGTGTTGAACGAGTGCGTGACCGCGCTCGCGCCAATCAACACCACCTTGGCGATCGCGCCAATGCCCGGCGAAATATCGGCTTGCAGCTGATCGCCATAAGCGCCTTTGAGAGAGCTGATGGCGGTGATCTGCGGGCGCGGCGTGAGCTCGGCGCCGCCAGCGGCGGCCGCGCGGAAGAAATATGGCGGGAAATACAGCTCCGCGTTCAAGTTATTGACGGGCCCCGGAGCGCCACCGCCCGTAGACAGCACCGCGCCGTCGGGCATCAAAATCGCCGCCGAGTGGTAGACGCGAATTTGTGCGGCCGAGGGCCCCAAGAGCCATGTTCCAGTGCTCGGGTCCCAGAGCTCGGCCGCGTAGACCGCATCGGCACCGCCATTGTTACCGTACTGCGTGCCACCGGTCACCACGACGCGGCCGTCGAACAGCACTGTCGCGCTCGGCCACTGCCGAGCGAAGGTCATTGGCGCGGTCTCCGAGAGCACCGGTGCAGCGCCCGTGATGTCGACGACGGTTGCGAGCTTGCTACCGTGTGAGGCGTAGCTGTCGCGGTAGCCGTTGCCACCGACCTGAAGGATGCGCCCGGGCGCGTACATCACGGCCGCGCTCGTAGCGCCCACGTTGGGGCGGGTCACTTCGTCGGCGCCGGTCTTGAATTTCCCCGCAACCGTTAGGGATCCGGTACCGGTCGGGTCCAGGTACCACATGGTTTCCGTAGAAATGCCGAATACGTTGCCGTTCGGCGCGACCCACGCGCGCGGGTACCAATAACGGTTGTAGTCCGGGCCGAAGGCTGCGCGGCTCTGCGCCCCGAACAGGCTGCTCCAGCCCACTGTCGGGTCGTAAACCTCGGGTGTCATCGAGACGGCGCCGTTGGTCGCGTACGTGTCGGCATTCAAGTACCCATCGAGCGCGCCGTAGGGCGTGGAGCCACCGAGGATCAGCAGGCGACCGCTCGCCAACGTGATCATCGAGGCGTACCAGCGCTCGTCAGCAAGACGGAAGGGCGACGTCACGACGCTGCTGTCTGTCGGAGTGAACAGATTCGAATCCAGCGGCGAATTTCCACCAGAAACGAGCAGCCGCCCATCCGGGAGGAACGCCGCGGTGCTACAGAAGCTGTTGACCCGATCGGCTTGAAAGGAGCTCTGGTGGCTCTCGCTCCCGAACCCAAGCGTGGGATCCCACACGTCGTACGAGCGACCGTCCTGGTTCGCTGCGTCGCCGAGGGGGGTGCCGTAGGTCAGCACTTTGCCGTTCGGCAGCACCACGGAGTGCAAGCCATTCAGCGGCCAAGACAACGTGCTGGACCACATGCCCTTTTGCGCAGCGTCGGCCGGCACCAGGAGACCCGCAGTCAGCGGGTCCGCCGTTTGCGGCAACGTTACGCCGAGGGGCGTCGCAGGGTCAGTAATGGCGAGCTGCGCCGAAACGGCTACGACGTCCTCATTCCCACTCTCATTCCGTGACGAATGAGCGCCGTTTCCACAGCCAGCGAGCGCAATGCAGCTACCGCATAGGAGGCCACGTGCCCGTTGCCAAGACAAAGCCGTACCACTGCCGATCGAACGACGCTCCATGTTTCGTCTCCAAGACTTTTCTATTTCAAAGGCGTGTAATCAGCTCAGGCTCGTGTTTCGGGAGCTGATCCAGCTGCTCGATTTCACGGGCTAGCCGCGCCACGTCGAGTGGGCTGCCGGCATAACGCTGCATCAAGCGACCGCGATCATCGAACAGATACACAGAGGTGTTGTGGCCGGCCGGTGCTGCCTGGGCCTGAACTGGCCCGCTAAATACGGCGAGCGCCTTAGCGAGCGCCGTAGTCGCGGATTCAGGCGCGCGCACGAACGACCAGTTGCCCAAGTCGGCGCCATTGGCACGCGCGAAGGCCTTCAACTTGTCCGGTGTGTCTTCATTCGGATCAACGGTGAATGAAATGAACTGAACGCGGCGCGCGAGCGCGGGCGCGACGCGGCGTTGAACGTCGGCAAGCGCCTGCGTCTCGCGCGGGCACACGCTGGGGCAGTTAGCGAAGAAAAAACTAAGAACGACGATTTTCCCCTGAAAATCGGCGAAGCGACGAGCTTGCCCGTCTTGGTCCGTCAGGGCGGCGGACGCGAGAGCGGCGGGCGTTCCGTCAGCCGCGCCTGCTGAACGACGGCAACCTTGAGCGCCAAATGCCGTAACGGCTGCAGCGATTACGATACACACGTATTGGCGGAGGAAGGAGTACGACGACAACGCCACTACATGAAGCATGTTCTACTACATCAGATGTGCAAGTAGATTTTCTTACTTCAGAGTGCACTCTGACCGAGCTCCCATTGCGGGACCCGCGCAACTCCTGCGCTCAGTTCTAGCCACTCCGTCCGGTCGAAGCGCACGGGTCGAGAAGGGTCTCCTCTTGAGACAAGCGCGGGGCGAACGCCGCCGCGTTCTTGCGCAGCCGCACTGTTCGCGCCGGCGAAACGTTCTCGACTCAGCGCACTGCTTGCAGCGGCTCCTGCAGCCGAGAGCGGCCAGGCGCAGAGTCGTGAGTAACGGCTCCGCGCCAAGCATGCGCCAAGATTGAAACGTCACTTCTTGAAGCAGTAGCCTCCCATCATGGCGCCGCCAACCGGCATACCTGGCCCGACTGCAGTCGTGTTGTGGCATTCGAAGCCTGCAGCACAACAGCCCTCCTTCTTCTCGCAACTGCCACCGTAGTCGCAGCTGTTCGCGCACACCTTCTGACTGCCGGTATCGAAGCAGGTCATGTTGCCTTTGCAGCCGTTGGCAAAGAAGCCATCGCAACGGTCACCGGGTTTCTCGCCCTCACAGGCGCTGAGTACAAATCCGAGACTGACCAAGAACAAGGAGAGTAAAAGTTTGGGGCGTAGGTTGTGCATCGAAGGATCTCCGTAAAACAAAGGCGCGGACAACACTTCCGCCAACGGATAACCCCCGAGCCGACGCGACTGCGCAAACAAAGCCGAGTCGCCACCGCCCGCGCCGCGAACCCTTCCCATCGAAGGTCCGACCTCGCGTGGCCACGGAGTGAGCGGAATTTTCAGGTTGCGATCGGATGTCCGGCTGTCGGCTGATCGCTGATCAATATCTGCGTTCAGCCGACAGTTGAGAACGACGCCTTGCTAGGCGCGGCGCGGTAAGCGATCGCGGACCGCACGTCACGCTGGCAGCGCTTTTGGCCAAGCCCCGTGCGGTTCGCGAAGCTCAGGCCGGCGGAGGCGTGTCCAGGTAAGCGTGCTGCATGTCGGCGCGCACCCCCGCCAGAAAGAATTCGCGCGGGCTGCAGCTGAGCTCGGATTGAAAGGTCCGATGGCACTGTGAGTAGGAGCCGAACCCGGCGTGACTGGCTGCCGTCATCAGCTCGGGTTGCTGCGCATCCACCAGGTGAATGAAGTTGAGCAGCTTCAGGCGCGTGCGATAACGCACGAGTGTAATACCCATATCACGGTGGAAATAGCGGCTGACGTCGGTAGGATGGGCGCGAAGGTTCTGTGCCACATCGGTGAGCGTGAGCTCAGGATTCACACTCACGAGCTCCAGCGTGCGCCGCGTGAGCACGTGCGTGAGTTGAGCTGAACGGGACGTGGCGCGGCGCGCCAAGCAATGCACGCGTTCCCATAGTTCAGCGGCCGGCTGAGCAATGCCAGAGCGTTCGACGAGCTCTCCCGCGCAGGCGAGCACCGGGCGGAGCTCGCTTCCGGAAAGGCTCACGTGCAACGGGCCGCTCGGCTCCTGTCCAAGCACTTGCGTCGAGTAGTTGGCATCCAGCCCAAGCGCATACAGGTACAGGTCGGGCGAACTGTCGAGCAACACGTGATCTTGACCGGGTGCGAAAGCAACGAGCTCGCCAGCCAAAACCTTAACCACGGTGTCGCCGATGCCGAACGTTGCCGAGCCGCTCAGCACCAAGTTCAGCTCCGGTTCGGCGTGAAAATGGCGCGGCCGGCGGCCGCCGATCGGATCCGAGTACTTCCAAACGAAGGCTCGCTCACCACCCGGCGGAAGGAAGCTCTGATGAATGGCTTGCTTCGTCGAGCCGCGCATCATGTAAGATAATCCACTGCTGCAGTTGGTGCCATGTCACGCCCCGCAGCTGAGCAAGCGGAACCTCGCGCTGCGCTTGTTCCCAAGAAACGCGAACATCCAACTCGACGCGAAAGCTAGATTGACCTCCGCTGGACGACACTATCCCAGCCAAATACTGCGCGCGATGGAAAATTTCATAAAGACGTTGAGCTTCCTCCTGGTGGCTCTGTGCCCCCACCTCTGTCTGGCCACTGGGAGCGCCGAGCTCTATACCTCCGCGTCGTATGGGTACGGCCGCTTCGAAGCGCGCGCCCGGTTTGCCGCTGGCGACGGCGTAGTTAGCTCATTTTTCCTGTGGAAAGTAGGCTCCGAGCAACCGGGAATGTTTTGGAATGAGCTCGACTTCGAGAAATTAGGAGCCGATTGCCATCTCGAAACGAATGCAATTTACGGCAGTCCGAGCACGGGCCACAGCAAGCAACCGACGATAAAAGCGGACTTTTGCGGCGCGTATCACACTTTTGCCTACGAGTGGACGCCGGATGCCATCGTTTGGCTAGTGGACGGCGTCGAGATTCGACGCGAAACGGGTGCGGTGCCGCTCGCTTTCGCGCAGAATGCTAGCTCGGGCATGCGATTGCATTTCAACGTCTGGCCCGGTGACGCAAGCTTTGGCGGCAACTTCAGCCCGAGCATCCTGCCAGTACACGAATACATCGACTGGGTTCAATTCTCGGCCTACAAAAATGGCGCGTTTACCGTCACCTGGCGGCAGGATTTCGCGGCCGCCACCGCGCCCGACGCCTGGCTTACTGGCAGCTGGGCTTCGCCCAAAAATATTTCGACGGACTCGCCCAAGAACGTCAACTTCATCCAAGGGTACGCTGTGCTCTCGCTGACTGCTGACAATGCTCTCGGCCCGGCCGGCGCGATGCCCGGCGCAGGCGCTGGCGCGAGCGGCGGAAGCGCTGGCGCGAGCAGCGGAAGCGCTGGCGCGAGCAGCGGAGGCGCTAGCGGCGGAAGCGGCAGGAACTCCGGCGGTTCGTCCGGCGGCCTCGGTTCCGCTGGAACGGTCGGCAGCGCTGGAGCAGCAGGCTCGCCCGCGGCAGGTGGTGGGCTGACGGTTGGTGGCGCGCCGGGCACAGGCGGCGCCGCCGCGGTTGGCGGGGCGCCGGGCGCACTTGGTTCGGCGGGCACCCAGGCCTTGGCGGGAGCCGGCGGTGCATTGAATAGCGGCGGTCCCGCCAACACTGCCGGTGCGCCGGACGGTTCGACGGCGGGAACCAAGGGGAGCAGCTGCAGCTTCGGCCGCTCGCTGGTGGGAAGCGATGTGTCGTGGGCGCTGTGTCTCCTGATGAGCACGTTCTTGCATCGCCGAGGCCGTCGCCGCCGAAGCGCATCATCCAACCCAAAGGCGGGCCGCGTGCGTTCGCCAGAATGTGCCTGATAGACCAATGACGAGAATGTCCTCCCGCCCCGACGATAAGAGACACGAAACAGACTGAAAACCCGGCACCCGAAGCCGGGTTTTCGCTTTTTGTGGTCCATGATTAGTTGCCCGGACGCGAGTCGTTTCCCACTAGTTACCCAAAGGCTTCGCGTTACC
>JBDTYJ010000065.1:0-19388 GCA_040005755.1 Pseudomonadota bacterium | reverse complement strand
CCGAGGCCACCAAGGCTGCGCGCAAAGCCGCGAAGCCGGCGAAAAAAGGCTCCAAGGCCTGATTTTATCGGCGAGGGGTCTGTACCCGCTGATGCAAATTCAGCGGGCAACCCCGGCTCCGGAGTGAGCCCAGCTCCGGCACGAGCACGCGAAGGCGAGGCCGCGTCAATTTTCGCGAATCACTTTGGTCGCGAATTGCGTGTCGTGCTGCGCCGGGCGCAGCACATCCACGTGCTCGCCGAAGAGACCGACGTCGCCGGCGACCCGCTGCTCACTCTCTAGCGCCCAGCCGCCCTTCGCCGAGCTCCAGTTCTGCGCGACGCGCGTACTGCGCAGGGTATCCTCGTTCGTGCGCATCCAGGCGTAGTCGACTTGGAAGACTGCGTGGGATGAGTCCGCCATGCTGAGCCCACCGAGCTCGACATCCACCACGCGGATGTCGCCGCCCCACAGCGCACGCCGCCGAATGAACCCATCGCGAGCGCCCTTCGCTGCTAGCCCCGCCGCAATGTCGATGCGCCCGAAGCGCGCCGCCACGTTGCACTCTCGTGCGGCATCCGTGGCTTTCTCGGATGCCGGAGGCGGCATCATGCAGGCGCCCAAAAACAAAGTGCACGCAAGCGGCAGTACAGCCCGGAGCCAGACACCTTTTGCCATTGCCTCTGGCTACCAGCCCCGCGCCAAACCGGAAAAGAAACCCGCTGAACGCGGCTGGGCTTGCGCAGGCTCACGTGCCGACAGGGCTAGAAGCCGGACACAATCACGGCGTAGGTCTGAAATCCTGGTGCAGTGGAGTCGAGGCCTCGGGCCACACCGAGGCGGAGGTTGCTTGGGATGAAATAGCCGGTGATGGCGTCGACCCACAGCTCAGCGCCCACACTGCCGTGTAGCGCGCGGAACGGGTGGTTCGGGTCGAGCCGGTTGTATGCGCCGCCGTAGTCGAAGAACAGGGCGCCGCTCAGTGTGCGTAAAAACACCGGCAGCGTGCTGATGCCGCGGTCCAGGTACAGGAGTGGGAAGCGGTACTCAGCGTTGAACAGGTTGAATGCGGTGCCAACGAACTGACCGGGCGCGTAGCCGCGCAAGACGAACGCACTTTGCCGAACCACGCTGTTGTATTCGTCGTACAGTGACGCATCGCTGAAACCGCCGGTGCTGTACAAGCCTCGACGACTGTACGAGCCGAGCGCGGTCCCGCCCGTCAAACCGAGCGCGAGGACGTGATGCTGACTCCACGGCAAGAGCTGAAAGGCGCTGAGCGCGCCGCCAATCGCGGTGAGCGTGCTTTCGCTGCCGAGTGCGTGCGCGGCTTCATCAATACTCATGCCGAATGAGAAACCCTTCTCACTGCTGATGCCGTACGCGGTGCCCTGCGCGTTGCTGTACCCGTAGCCGAGGCGCAGATCTGCCAAATACCCGCGGTCCGGCGTCGCGGTCACAAGCGAGATGGGATCAGCGTGCGCACCGACGGGCAAGTCGCGGCTGAAGTTCGCGATGGTGTAGCTGAGCGCGACGTTCTGACCGTCGAATTCACCCGGCGCGCCCCAAGAAATGCCCGTAGTGACACCCGTCAGGTGCTCGGTGGTGAGCGGCCGTTGATCGCCGTAGCGGTAATCCGCGCGCGGTGAAGCTGCACGAAACACGCTGGCGCGGAACGACAACGGCAGGCGATTGTACGAGTAGTTCGCGCTGGCCTGAGTTTCTCCCGTGCCGGTGGTCGGAATGACCAGGGATGCGTCGAAGGCATGGCGGCCGATGGCATCGGCGCCAGCGGTGCCAATGGTGAGCGCATTGCCGAACGTGCCCGGACCATACTCCACCGTGTACGCCCGGGGACGCAGGGTAGGGAGCGGGTTGAATGGTTCGATCGGCCAGGCGTGGCTAAGGCCCGGCTCGAAGCCCTCCGCGCGATCGTCCTTGGCTTCTGGGGCGCGCAGCAAGCGGCTTGCCTCGAGCGGCATTTCGAACAGATCGAACCCGCGCGAGCTGTAGCCGACGTACACCAGCTGGCGTCCGTCGTTCGAAATCGCGGGCATGTATGCGCCGACCAGGACATTGGTGACTTGGCTCGTGGCGTGCGTGGCAAGATCGTACGCAAATACATTGGCAATGCCGGTGCGATCCGAAACGAAGTACAGGGTTCGGCCGTCCGGCGACCAAGTCGGCTGTTGGTCGATCGCGCGGTCATGCATGAGCTCGTAGAAGGAGCCCGTGCGCACATCGACGATGCGGATGTCACGGTAGCCGCCGCGCGTCCACGCGCTGTAGGCGAGTTGCTCGCCGTCCGGCGAGAAACGCGGAGTGTAGGCTTGTTCATACTGCGCGCTCGGGACCAAGCGCCGTTCGTCTTCGACCTCTCCTTGGGCGCTGATGTGCGCGATGCGTAGCGTGCTCGTGCCGGCGCGGTTCGTGACGTAGCTCAGCCAGCGCCCATCACGGCTGATGTCCGGCGCGTTTGCTCGCTCGCCCACCGTCAGGCGCTCTCGCGAGCGATCGAACCCTGAGGGGGAGCGCGTTTTTGCGGGCTGGCGAAACAAGTCGCTGAAAGCGTAGAAGCGGCGCGAGGGCGCTGTGTTGTCGAAGTACAGCGTGCCCTCATCGCTGAAGCTGACGCCGCGGCCGCTCGTGCGTGTAATCAACTGCGCGGTGTCGTCGGGGTTGTGGGCGCGCGTGGAGATGGAATAAACGCCGGGAGTGCTGTTCCCGTCATCCCTTTCGTACGCGAGCAGCCCTGGCTCAGCCGCGCTTTCGGGCAGGAAGCGCGGCGTCGCAGCGACGTAACCGCGATCAGTGATTTGGCGGCCCTCGCGTAGTCCGCGCGCGCGCACCTGCGTCGCCTGGTCCGCGTACTTCTTTTCCAGGTAAGCTTGCCAACCGACGTACAGCTGCTCGTATGTGCGCCCAGTTACGCGCCGAATCGCGCGATTGATACCCCACGGAATGATCGTCGCGCCATAGTCGGCGGCGACCGCCGCGTACGTATCCGGGCCGTACGTGTTCACGATCCAGCTGATGAACTCGGCGCCGTACAGGTACCAGAGGTTGCCGCCAGGCCAGCGTCGCGCTGGATTGCTGATTTGATCCAGACTCGCCAAGCGATGGTCGAACACATCCGCCCGCAGGTACATGTCGAACTGCGTCGACTTGAGGCGGCCGCCGGACGTATGTGAAGACTCCATCACCACCGCCAAGCCTTCGAGAATCCAGCGTGGTTGGGCTTGGTTGGGCGCGAACGTTTTGCCCAGGATTGCGTTGCCCAGCGCCGGTAAGCCTGAGGTGTTATCGATTTGGAGGATGTGCGTGTACTCGTGCGTGACGAGCTCGTTGATCCAATTGTCGTAGTCGCCGAGCGGCGACATGTCGTCGGGCGCGGTCGCAAACAAGCGGACCGTGTTGTACGGCACGGTCGAAGCAGACCCGTTCGCGGAATCGGTGTCGTCCGTGACGACGATTTCCGTTACCTGCTTGGGCGCCCAGCCGAGCTCGGGTACGAGCCGCGCGTAAACGGCTTCGGCGCTACTCGCGGTGCGCTGCGCGACGTCTTCGAGGCCCGCGTGATAGTGCACGCGAAAGTGCGGACTCTTGACGGTGTACCAGTCGAGGTAGGGGTCCCCCGCCCGAGCGCGCCCCGTCCACAATGCGGCTAGGCAGACGAGAGCGCACGCGACCCTTCGAGCGCTCACAGATCGTCGTGGAACAGCGGCTCGCGATTGCGAACGTAGCGATAGACGAGCTGCCGACCTTCGGGACTGATCTGCGTGAACTGCGCGCCGAAGCCCGGTGCGCCGTCTGCGCCGGAGTTGGGCGCGTCGCGAGTCCAGCGCACGATGCCGATGGCCTCAAATTCATAGCCGCCGGGCATCGAGACCCGGAGCGAGAGCGTTTGGCCAATCTCCGGGATCTGATAGGTGGTGACGAAGATGCCGCCGGAGTCGATCACGTCGTTGCCGCTCAGGCCTTTGTAAAAGTTCGTGGTGCTGTGCGCGCCGAGCTCGGCTTCGATGCGCAGGGCACCGGCCGGAACGGGCGGCGCGGGCGCGCGCGACGGAGCGGGCTGTTGTGCGTAAGCCGCGGGCGCGGCCGCCGGCGGCGCATACACGGGCGGCGCAGCCTGGGCGGGGGCTTGCGCATACGCGGGCGGCGCAGCCTGGGCGGGGGCTTGCGCATACGCGGGCGAGGCGGCTTGTGCCGGCGGCACGAACTGCGCAGCCGCTACCGGTGGCGCGGGCCATGCCGCGGGCGGCGCCTGGACAGCCGGCTGCGCGTACGCGACCTGCGGTGCGGGCTCCGGTCGCGGCGGACGTGCCATTGCTTGCGAGGGCTGAGTGACCGGCGGTGCGTGCTGCGGATAGGGCGGGGCCGCGTTGTTAGCGACACCCACCGTGCCGGCGAAAGGCGAGACGGGCGCAGGCTGCGCGAGTTGATGGATCAAGCTGAGCGAACCCGCGATCGCTTCGAGCGCTTGATCGACCGCCGGGTGTTGCCCCGCGCTCACCTGTAGGATCGACAGCGCTTGCCGAGCGGCGTTCAGCGCGGCGGGCCCCGCCTCAGCGACTGCCGCGCCATGACTCGCCTCGATCCGATGCAGCGCGCTCATCGCGTGCGCGACGGGTTCTGCAACACTCATCAGCTGCGGTGGAACACCGGGGCTCTGCAATGCACTAAGGCCACGGGCTAAATTCTCGCGCGCAGCACGGGCTGCCGTCACAGGGTCGGACATCCAAACTCCTCCAGAGCGATCCACTCTATCATCCGACCGACTGATTCCAAGTGCTGGATAATGTTACGGCAAAACACTCACAACCAGTGCCGCGCGCTCACCTCGGCCGCAAGCTCCTGCTCGCTGAGCGCCTGGCCCTCGGGTTCCTCGTCTGTGTCGCTCTCACTATTGAGGCTGAGCACGGCGCGCTCCACCGCGATGGCGCCATCGGCCGTGCGGATGACAAGGGTGCGCGTCTTTTCCAGTATGCCCGCTTCGCCGGGTTCGAGCGCACGCACGAACTCATTCGAGGCACGCGCGCGCGTGATGAAAAACGGCAGCCCGCGCACTTCCACGGCCAGCCCTGGGACCGGGGAAAGTGCGCGAATTCGGCGCAATACGCGAGCCGTCGGCCAGGCCCAGCTCACGCCCAGCTCCCGGCCGGTCGGCTCGGGCGCCCAGGTGGCAGCGCTCTCGTCTTGCGCGGTCGGCGTGGGTGGATGGGAGCGCGCGAAGCGCCCCACCCCCTCTCTCAATAAGGCGAGCGAGGGCCGGTCCAATGCGCGCGCAAGTTGCCAAGAGTTGCGAGCTCCCACCGGAATGGACCGCTGAAGCAGGACGGCGCCCGTATCGTACTCGGGAGCCAACGTGTGCAGCGTCACCCCCGCCTGCTGGTCGCCGCTGTCGATGCTCCAGAAATACGGATTGGGGCCCCGGTGCCGCGGCAGCAGCGAGGGGTGGACGCCAATGCCGCCGTGGCGCGCGCGTTGTAACCACGCGCTCGGCAAGAGCCGCGTCCAAAACCAGCTGACGATCAGGTCGGGGCGCGCGCGTTCCAGCGCTCGGTCGACCGACTCACGCAGCGTCGCAGGCGGGACGCCGCGGGCATCGAACAAGCGATCGACTGGAACGAGCCCTTGAACGCGTCTTCGACCGGGAGCAGTGAGCGGCGAGAGCACGCAGGGATCGAGCTCATGGCCGTCCCGAAGGAGCAGGTGGGCGCCCAATGGCAGCCCAAAGTACGCGACTTTCACGTGGCCTCAGCTTGAAGTGTGCCGAAAAGTTGGGCCTTTACCAAGCTCCCTGTTAACCACGAGCCGATGGAATTCGGCGGAAAAAGTCGCGCCTTTCGTTCGGCGTTGCGCGAGGGTAGCCGCTTTGACCCCACGGCCTCGTCGCGGCCGGTGCTGACTTTCGAGGGGGTACACAAGTCGTACCGCGCAGATTCCCCGGTACTTCGTGGGCTACAGCTCGAGATCGCGCGCGGCGAATTCGTGTTCATTACCGGGCCATCGGGCGCCGGTAAGAGCACGCTGTTGCGGCTCCTGTACGCCGCCGAGAACGTGGACGCCGGACGAATTTTGTTCCTCGGGCGCGAAATAGGGCGGCTCACGGAAGACTCGATCCCATTCTTGCGCCGCAATATCGGCATCATTTTCCAAGACTTCAAGCTGGTGAAGAACTGGAGCGTGCTCGATAACGTTGCGCTGCCGCTCGAAGTGCTCGGGCTTCCACCGCGGGTGATTCGAACTCGGGTCGGGGAAGTGTTGGAGCGCGTCGGGCTGGCCGGACGCGGCGCGGACTTGGCGAGCGTGCTTTCGGGCGGCGAGCAGCAGCGAGTGGCGATCGCGCGCGCCATCGTGGGCGAACCCGCGCTGCTCTTGGCAGACGAGCCAACCGGGAACCTCGATCCGCAGCTCGCGGTCGATATTTTGGGCTTACTCGAAGACATCAACGAAACCGGCGTGACGGTGCTGTTCGCCACACACGATCGCTCGCTCCTCGACGTTCGCCCACGGCGCGTGGTCGTGCTGGACGAAGGCAAAGCGACCGACGTGCCGAATGGTTTGGACGACGCAGCAGAATTGGTCGGCAGGCGCGTCGCCTGATCTCACTTGTCAGAGCGAACGAGGACCTCCGCATGACCCCCATTGAACGAGCTTGGCGCGGCACGAAGAACGATTGGCGACTGCACGCCCTGAGTGTCTTTTCGGTGGCGGTGGCCTTCGTGTGCTTGGCTTCGGCGTTGCTCGTCGTGGTCAACGTGAGTCATGTGCGTGATCGTTGGTCGAGCACGGGCCGTGCTTCCGTTTACCTGAAAAAGGGCGCTGCGCGCGAGCAGATCGCGACCATCGAGCGCGCGCTGCGGGCGAGCGATGGCGTTAGCGACGTGAAATTCGTGTCCAGCGAGGACGCGCGCCACGACATGACCGGGCAGAGCGATGACCCGATCATCGACGCGCTACCGACCGAGGCGTTTCCGGCTTCGCTCGAGGTGAGTGTGCAAAGTGAGGTCGCGGCGGCTCGGCTCGACAAGCTGGCGCAGCAACTGGGCGTCTTGCCAGCCGTCGAACGGGTGGAGACCTATGCTGCCTGGAGTGATCGCTTGGCAGCGCTGCTCGCGGGCGGGGTGACCGCCTCCGGTTTGCTTGCGTTGGTGGTGCTGGCTGCCGTCATCAGCGTGGTGTCCTCCACGATTCGTTTGGCGTTGCAGCGCCGCCGCATCGAGGTGGAGGTCTTGAAGTTGGTGGGAGCGACGGACGACTACGTTCGCCGGCCGTACGTGGTGGAAGGCGCTGTGCAAGGAGCGCTCGGCGCCGCGCTGGCGCTGGTGCTCCTGGGCAGCCTGTTTGCCATCGTTCAGAGCCACTTCGATGCAAGCTTTGCCACGCTCATCGGCATGACGCCCTCTTTCTTGCCCTGGACGATCGCGCTGGCGCTGGTCGTTTCGGGCGCCGCGCTTGGCGCGGTCGCGGCGCTGCTCAGTGTGCGAAGGCTATTGAGCGCATGAAAGCGCGCTGGGCGTCGTTGGCGGGCTCGATGCTGCTCGCGGTTAGCGCGGGGGCGATCAGCGCTCCCGCCGCTGCGCCGCAAGACGCGCTTGCAGCCGCGGGAGTGCCGCAAACTGCCGCCGCGCGCCGTGATCTGGGCGGCGCCTCAGAGCGCCGATTGGGCGAGCTCAGCCGGCAGACCGAGGCCACAAAAGCCGAGCTCGATCGGCTCGGCAAAGAGGCGGACGCGGCGCATGCTCGCACCGTAGCGCGCGGCCGAGTGTACGTGCGCTTGGCGAGAGCCGGCTTGCTGCCGATCGGCGGCGGCTTCGATGCACTGGTGGATCACGCGGTGCGGCTGGAACGGCTGCGAAACGCCATTGGTCGTGACGTGGCGTTGGCGCGTGAGCTGAGCGCCAAGCGCATCGCGCTGGGTAAGCAGTTAGTTGACCTCGAAGCGCGGCATTCCACGCTCGAAACCGAGGTGCAGGCGATGGCGGTCGCCCAAAACGCGCTGCTTTCGGAACAAGATCGCGCCGAGGCCTTCGCGCGCGCGTTCTCGAACAGCGTGGGCTCGTCGCACACCGCCGTGTACGGTGCCGGTGTCGGGCCGTCCGATTCCGCCGCTGCCAGCGCCGGATTTTCCGGCTTGAAGGGGCGGCTGCCTTTTCCGATCACCGGACGCAGTGAAATTCGCACCGCTCGGCGCGCGGGCTCAGAGGGGCCAGGGCTGGAAATGTTTGCGCCGGCGGGATCGGTCGTGCGTGCCGTGCACGCGGGGCGTGTCGCTTTTGCCGACTCGTACGCCGCGTATGGCAAGACGGTGATCCTCGATCACGGCGCTGGTTACTACACGGTGAGCGGCAACCTCGGGTCAATTGACGTAAAGGTTGGCGACGATCTCGCATTTGGCTCGCGCATGGGCACGGTCGGAAGCAGCGAAGAAGGCGCGCCGCGGTTGTACTTCGAGATCCGAGTCGGCACGAGCACGGTTGCCCCAGCGGATTGGTTCGGGATCTGACGACACGAATCGTCGCACGTTCGGCCTAGCGAGGTCACGGCGCGCCTGCTAACTGTTCTCATAATGGTTGGAAGTGGGTTCGGGGTCTGGGGAGGCCGAGGTGTCTGTTGCGCGCTGTTGCTGTCGTTCGCGACTGGCGCCAGAGCGCAGTCAACAGCGAGCTTTCCCGTCACGCCTGCGCCGAGCGCGTCGCCGCCGAGCGCGTCGCCGTCCACGCCGCTCCCCGCGCCGAAGGCCAGCTCCGCGAGTGCCGCGCCCGCGCCGAGTGCAGCGAACACGGCAGGCGTGCCGAGCACAGCTCCGGCCGCCGCCAGTGCGGTCGCGAGTGATGCCACCACCGACAGCCGCTATCCGCTCGTTGTGGGACCGGCGCGCGCGCCAGGAGGCGGCGGGCTTGGCTTCTACCCTCCGCTCTTGCCGTATCGGGAGGGGTTGCCCGTACCGCCGGGCTATCGCGTGGAACACCGCTCCGCTAACGGGTTGCTCGCGGCCGGGCTGGCGTCTTTCTTGACGGCGTACAGCGCGGCGTTGCTCGCGGGCGCAGGCAGCGGCTTTGACGACGGGGGCGGGTGGTTGATCGTGCCGGTGGTTGGCCCCTTGGCTACGATCGGAGCTCGCTCCTATCACTGCGACAATGACCCCACTCGCGCGAACAAATGCATCAGTGGCGCCTTTAGCCAAGTGCAAACCATCGCGGTTCTATCGGCAGATGCCGTCGTGCAAGCGACGGGCGCGGTCCTGTTCTTGGCCGGCTTGGGCAGCGGGCGGGACGAGCTCGTGCGCAATGACTTGCAGGTCGGCGTGCGGCTAACGCCCCGCGTTGTGGGTGCGACCGGCTTCGGCGTGGGCTTTGACGGGCGTTTCTGAGCGCCGTAGCGGAGGCGTTTTTTTTAGCAACCGCGCGGGGCGCGCCGCCGACCTAGGGGGGCGGACGCAAGCGCGCCCGAAACTAGGAGTAACTCAGATGACTACTCGTGTTGCAACTGGCGGGCCGTCAACCGGCGTTTACGCGACGGCAACCGCTCCCCGCGTCACCCCGGAACCCGCCCGCCCCTTTCAGCAGGTAATGAACGCGAGCTCGGTCGCGATCGTCAGTGGCGCAGAAGCGGCCGTCACCCATCTGCCGGGAGGCAGCATTCTCGCTGCCGCCATGCGCCCTGGTGGCAGCGTCGGCGCGTTGCCCAGCACAGCGTTCAGCCGCGCGGAAGGCCCGACCGGAACGGCAACGTCCGGCGCGGGCATTGCCGGGGTAAGCGGCAGTGGCGGCGGTGATCCCAGCATTCAAGCGGTCATGTCGCAAGATGCCGATCAGAACCTGTACTACCTGAAGCTGCAGGAACAAATGAGCGCAGAAAGTCGCAGTTATTCCGCAATTTCCAATGTGCTCAAAGCGCGCCACGACACAATGAAGAACGCGATCGGAAACATCCGCTGAGCTTGCCGCAGCCTGGCTCGTGCCGGCGCCGCGCAACTGGCGGAGGAGCAGCGGGCAACCGCTTTGCGATTGTTGATGGAACATCGCGAGCGGTGCACTAGGCTTCGTGCGATTCGCGGCTAGGAACTCAACAAGGATTTGCCCATGGGTATCGACGGCATTGGCAAGCCCCCGGGCGCTAATATTGGCGGCGTGGGCGGGCTGCAAGGAACGGACGCGCCGCGCCCGGCGGAGGCGTTTTCGCTCAACGCGAGCACCGCTGCGGCGCCAGCTTCGCGAGTCAGCGCTGCGCTCTCGAGCTTGCAGCGCGGTGAGCTCTCGCTCGATCAATATCTGGATGGCCGCGTCAGCGAGGCCACCCAGCACCTTGCCGGTAAGATCAGCCCGGATCAGCTGGAGTTCGTGAAGCAATCCTTGCGCGATCAGTTGGCGACCGATCCGGTGCTCGTGGAGCTGGTTCAGCGCACTACCGGCGCTGCCCCCGCATCCGAGCTGCGTTGAGCGATCGCCGCGCGCCCACGCTGGCCGCTCCGCTGGCGATCCTCGGTGAGTACCGCGGGCTCGTGTTCGTCGACAAACCTGCCGGACTGCAAACTGAGCCGGACGCGCGCACCACGGACACGCTCGTTTCACGCCTGGCCGCGCAATTGGCTGAGCCAGCGGGGCGCGTGCATGCGCTATCCCGTTTGGATACGGGGGTTAGCGGCGTCGTGACGCTTGGCCTTACGCCGGACGCACGGCGCATGGTGCAAGAGTGGCGCGATCGAGGCAGCTTCGAGCGGCGCTACTTGGCTTTGGCGGGCGGCGATCCCGAAGCCCCGTCGGGCACCTGGCGCGAGCGCATTGGGCGCGGCGCGGGCAACCTGCGCGTCGTAGCGGGCCGCAACGCGGAGCTCGCACACACGGACTACGCGGTCGCCGCGAGCAGTGAAATCGCCGCGCGCGCAACGCCGAGTCGCGTGCACTTGTTGGCGCTCGCGCCTCGCACGGGGCGGACTCATCAGCTGCGAGTGCATTGCGCGGCCCATGCACTGCCGCTTTTGGGGGACCGCGCCTATGGCGGCGCGTCGCGTCTGATTGCGCCGAGCGGCTCGGTGGCGGCGCTGGACCGCATTGCGCTGCACGCGGCGTGGGTCGAGCTGCCGCTGTCACAGCCGCTTCGCATTCAAGCGCCCACCCCGCCCTGGTTACTGGACATTTGGCGGCAATTCTCGGGCGATGCAGCGGCTTTTGCTGCCGCCCGTGAAGTGGCGCTCGGCACCTCACTTCGCCCTGGGGTATAGCGAGCGCGTGAACCTCGCGCGCCTCAGCTTCGTCGGTTTCGTCGTGGTGGCGCTCGCGGCCTGCGCAACGGGTCACTATGCGACGGTCGAGCCGGGTCACGCCGCGTTCGTGGTTCCGCACCACATTGCGGAAGGCAAAGGTGAAGGCGAAGACCTGCCCGCGGACGCTGGCCCGCCGCCCACGCACGCTGCGCCGCCTCCGCCGCTGTCCGGTTCTGCCCCTGATCCCGAGCCGCTGCGCACGGCCGAGCAATGGCAGTTCTCGATGCTGTACCAGGGCGGTAGCGCCAGCGTCGAGCACGTCGAGAAACGCACGTTCGCTAAGCCCGTGAGCACGGCGCGTCACATGGGGCGCTTCGCGCTCGAGCTCTGGATCGGTCACGAGCTAATCGATCGCGTGCGCTTCGACTTTCCATTGATCGCCGCTGAAGAAGCGCCTGGCGTCACGCGCCGGCCACTGCACGATCCGCCGAGCCTCGGACCGAACGCGATCGCCCGCATCAGCGTGCTCGTGCCGCAAAGCTCGCGCGCGACGCGCCTGGTCTTGGTGGATCGGGCCACGGAGAAGTCGCAAGAATTGTCCTGGCCTCCGGACCGTGAGCCGAGCCCCGCGCGGGGAGCGCCCTAGGGGCGCTTTCGGCGCCTGCTGGCATTCCCGCGCCACATCGGATACCCCTTTCAATCCGATGAAGTGTGAAGCTTGTCAGCACGAGAACATCGACGGAGCGCGCTTCTGCGCGCATTGCGGCGCCCTGATGCCGACGCCCAGTGAGCCCGGCTCGGATCCAATGATCGGTCAGCTGATCGGCGGTCGCTACCGTGTCACCGGCGTGCTCGGCGAAGGCGGCATGGGCATCGTGTACGTGGGCGAGCAACAGATGGGCTCCACCGTACGCAAGGTCGCGATCAAGACCTTGCATCAGCACTTGTCGAAAGATCCGTCGGTGATCGCGCGCTTCCACCGCGAGTGCGGCACCGTTGCACAGCTCGAGCATCCGAATACGATCAAGTTCTACGACTTCGGCTCGACTGCCGACGGCACCTTGTACATCGCCATGGAGTTCGTCGCGGGCCACTCGCTCGCCGACGTGCTCACGCGTGGGCCACTCCCGCCCGACCGCGTGATCAAGATCATGCGTCAGGTGTGCGGCGCGCTCGATGAAGCGCACATGCAGGGCATCATTCATCGCGACCTGAAGCCGGACAATCTGGTCCTGACCGATCGTGCGGGCGAGACGGACTTCGTCAAAGTGTTGGACTTCGGAATCGCGGCGCGGAGCGAATCCGCCGACGCCCAGAAGGAGCAGAAGCTCACCCAGCAGGGCATGGTGCTCGGCACTCCGCCGTACATGAGCCCCGAACAATTCACTGGAAAAGCGCTCGATTCCCGCAGCGATATCTACTCGCTCGGCGTGATGACCTACGAAATGCTGACTGGGCGTTTGCCGTTCGATGCGGACACGCCGTGGCAGTGGGCGACTCAGCACATGAGCGTGCAGCCGATCCCGTTCGAAGTTTCTGCGCCCGCCAAGAACATTCCGGATGGCATGCGCAAAGCCATTTTGCGCGCGCTGTCCAAAAACCGCGAAGATCGTCAGCCGAGCGCGCGCGAGTTTTTCGCGGAGCTTTCCGATGGGAGTCGCATGACGGTGGAGTCGCATTCCGATGTCAGCGGCACGAGCGGCACTGCAGCGATGGCGCAAGTGCCGAACTTTGCGGCTGCTGCTCCGATGATGGCGCCCATGCCCGCGCCGATGATGGCGCCGCCAGTGATGGCCGCAGTGCCGCCATCACCCATGACTAGCGGCCGCAATCGCGACAGCGGCGGCGGCAAGGGGCTGGTAATCGGCCTGGCCGCGGCGGGCGGCGTGCTCTTGATCGCGATCGGCGTGCTCGCCGCGCGCTCAATGAGCTCGCACAAAGACGACGCGCCGATTCAGCCGCTGGGCGTGGACAGCGGCGGTGCGGGGGCTAGCACCCCGCTCGGCAACGGCACAGTGGCCACCCTGCAACCGCTGGCCTCTGCCGCCCCCGACGTGCCGAGCACCGCAGCGACGACGGCAACGTCCGAGAAAGTGCCGCCGGTCGAGACTGGCAAACACGCACCCGGCCCCGCGACCGCCACCGCTACTGCCAAGCCGGCCCCGACTACCCCGCCGGCCCCGACTACCCCGCCGGCCCCCGCCGCAAATAGCTGCGACGCCTGCATCGCTGCCGCCAACTCGGGGAACGTTTCGGGCGCCGCGTCTAACCTTTCACGCTGTACGGATCCGGCCAAGAAGGCATTGTGTACGACCGCCGCGCGGAACAACGCGCCGCAAGCCGTGAAGAGTGCTGCACTAAATGGCAATTGCGCCCAAGCGAAAGCCATCTTGGCGGCCGCTCAGGGCATGGGCGCCGCCAGCCCGCGCCTAGCTTCCGCTCTCAGCGGATCGAGCTGCAACTAATTTGTCAACTATTTTGCGCTCTTAGCCGTCTCACCCTGAGTCGGTTACGCTGGCTTGTCGTCATCTTGACGAGCGCATGAAGGTGTATTTAGATGTCGAAGCGTCCCGGTGACGTTTGGCCCTACGCCAAGTTTCGAAGCAGAGGGGAGTTCTCCCGCGAGGGAAGTACTCAGTGAAAGTAAGACCCCCAAGCATGTCGACACGGATGACCTGGCCTGAGTTTTGTCGCTCGAACGAGTACAAAGGCCGTTGGGTAGCAATCGATAACTGTCGCTACGATCAGTCGACTCATCAGCCGGTCGAGGGCGACGTGGTGGACTCGGATGCCGAGCTTTCCGAGCTTTGTGCGCGAATGCGTGAAGCCGGCAACAGCGCCTGCACGATCGTGTTCTGCGAAAGTGAAGTGTACATCGAGGGCCCGCGCTCCTCGGTGCAGCGGCAAAGCGATCGCAGTAGCCCAGCCAATTGATTTTGAGCTGATCCGCCGCTGATTCCGCGTACCGCCGAGCCTCGCCCAGCGTATTCGGGCTGCCAAAGTTTGTAGGAGGTACCCCTACAAGGTGCGCCGCGGTGCGTGCGAGCCGAAGGAGCGGTGCGATGCGAAGGGGCGCTCGCGATCCAGCTGCGCACCCCGCGGCGCGACCACTGCCCGCCGCGTAGCGGCTCGGACCTCGCCGCCGAAGGCTGCGCCGCGCCGTGACGTAATCTGTAACCATCAACCCATCAGGACCCTCGCGCGTGGAGAGGCTGAGGGGCAGCGTGGGCGTCTTCGTGGCGGCCGCTCAGCGCACGATCGGCTTGAGCACGGCTTTGCCGTCTTTGATCACCACATCGAAGTCGATTTTGCGGTTCTTGTGCTGTTCGCGCAGCTTGGCCTCGGTGGCTTTCATCGACCTGGCGAGGCCCTCCATCGACACGGTTGAGGGATCTTGAGTTTGGCGCTTGGCTTCAAGCAGGCGTGCGTGCAATTCGCGAACGCGGGCGTCCGCTGGCAGGGCGGCGGCTGACGGCATCGGCGGCGCGGGCTTTGGCGAGGCGGGCTTTGGCGAGGCGGCGGGCGGAGCCGCCGGCGGTCTGACAGCGACTGGCGCGGGCGGCTTGGCAACGAGCGTCGCAAGCGGTGAGGGTTCAGGGATGGGCGCCGCAAGCGCCTTCGCGCCGAGTGGCGCCGGCAGTGGTCTAGGAGGGGCCGTTGGCAGCGGTTTAGCGGGAGGCGCTGGCACTGGTCTAGCGGGGGGCGCCGCAGCGCTAACGCCAACGCGCGCTGGAGCTGGGCGCGTCAGCAACGGGTCGCGCGTCGTGGGCGCTGGCGGTCGTTGCGAGACGAACGGCGGGGCGACCAAGGGTTGCTCGGCGGCAGCGGTTTTTTCAGGTTTTGCGGACGCGGCGAGCGTGGTTTGAGTGGGCACGGCCTGCTCGCGGCGCGCTGCGGCGATGGCCGGCGCGGGACCTGCACCGAGGCGCTGGGTGAGCGCGCGACCGAACGGTTGCGCGGGAACTTCCGGCGCGCGTTTTGGCTTGTTGGGGACGATACCGGGATCCCAGTCGCCCAAAAAATCCAGATCCAGATCGAGCGCGGAGGGAGCGGGCGCGCGCGGCGCGACGGCGGGCGCACGTTGCGCTGCCGCGGCCGGCGCCGTCACGCCCGGTGCCGTCACGCCCGGTGCCGCCGCGGTTACTCCTGGCGCTTCCGGTTTTGGCGGCGGGCGCGGGCCCGGCTTGGGTGGCGCCTTGCCCAACAGGCTTGGTATTCCCGGACGGGGCACGAGCGACGGCAGCGGCGGAAAGGAGGGCGGCCGGGGCTCGACCGCAGGTGGTGCGGCGCTCGCTGGCGGGACGCTCGCACGTGCAGCGGGCGCCGGGGCGTCCTCGTCGATCGCTTGCAGCGCCGCTTTGCCGAGCCGCTTGCGCGCCGCGATGGTCAGCATTTGTCCGGGCGCGATGCGTTCGGCGCGGATCACGTGGCGCTTATACGTGCCGTTCTCGATCTCACGGCAGATGCGCTGCCAATACTGCTGGAAGGTGTTGTAACGCGAGATGATCGTTTGCAGCTTGAAGCGCTTGGCGGTGTTCCGGATTTTCTCCCGGCGCAGCACGTAAATGCGGCGGTCCACGTCTTTGCGCGGGATCTGAGGCTCGATGCGCTCGATGCCCATGAAGTACTGTTCGTACAGCGCGCGCAGACGTTCGAGGCGATTCTCGAGCTCTTCCAGCGCGACTTCGACCTCCGCGTTGTCCACTCGGTCAGCTCTTCAAGGGGGTGATGATGAGGTTGTCGAAGCAGGCGGGAACTTGCCAGTCATTGAAGGCGAAATGCTCGTGGCCTTCTCCGACCAGGGGGTTCGGGTCTTTGAGGTTCAAGATTTCGACGTCGTCTACGAAGTAACGGACGGTTTGGCCGTCTGTTCTCTGTATTTTGAAGCGATAAGTGCGATCGGGGAGGACGGGTTGGACGCGCGGGTCGCTTTCCCCAGGCTCTACCCGCAGTTCAGTGCGATCCCGGGCGTGCTCGTCGAGCCGGGCAAGGACGTGCATCGTGTTCTTCCAGCCCCCGAAGATGATGATGTAGCTCGTTGCGTCACGGTAGGAAGTGGCCGTCGCAGCGCTTGAGCCGTTGCCCCAGGCCTCGGCCTTCAGGTCGCCTTCCGGGGAGCTACTGGTGGCTTCGAACTCGATGCGCGCGTTGACGGGCAAGCGACGGCGTAGCCAGGCGGGGTGGTTGTGGGCACCCGCTACGCACAGCCGGCCGCCGTTCAACGACCAGCCCGGCCCGGTGATGTTCCAATCAGGACCGAGCTCGCCGCGCTCGAAGCTATCCGTGAAGCGGCTTTCGAGCTTGGGGCCCTCGCCAGCGTGCGGGTCGACCACGTGGAAGGGGGCGCTGGCGCTGGCAGGACCCGTCGCCGAGCCGTGCCCGGGCTTGTCCTCGGGTACGCAGGCCCCAACCGCGAGCAGTGTGAACACGGAGACCCGGAGCAGCACGACGCGCCCATGCTACCACGGGCCTCTAGGCTTCCCGCCATGCATCCGGTTCTCTTCAAAATTCCCCTACCCGCGTGGGCCGTGCCGCTGGGCCCTGCCCTGTTCGTGCTGGCCGGCCTCGGTGCGCTCCTGGCGTTGTTCGGTCAGCGCAAGGGTGCGTTCGATCTGCTCGTGATCGGCGTGCTGGCCGTGGTCTGTGGGCTTGCGGGCGGCTTTTTGTTCCGCGGTCAGCGGCTGCTGCTCGAATCCCTTCCTATCTACAGCTACGGCGCGATGTTGTGCGCGTCGATCGTCGTGGGTTGGTTCGTCACGCTGCGACTTGGAGCACGCGCGGGGCTCTCGCGCGAGCTCCTCGCCAATTGCTACTTCGTCACGGCGCTCGCCGCGCTGTTGGGTTCGCGAGTGCTGTACGTGCTCACGAACCTGGCTGAGTTTCACGATTGGTTCGACATGCTTGCTGTCCGTCGCGGTGGGCTCGTCGCGTATGGCGGATTCCTGGGCGGATTTGCGGGCGCCTGGGCCTACTTGCGGCACCGTGGGGTCGCCTTGTTGCCCTTTGCGGACATCGCTGCGCCGAGCCTCGCGAGCGGGCTAATGCTAACGCGCATCGGCTGTTACTTGTTCGGCTGTGATTTTGGCAAGCCGCTCGCCGCGAACGCGCCGGGTTGGTTGAAGCGCTTGGGTACCTTCCCACGTTGGCCGAGCGATGTAATGGATGGCGCGGGCTCACCCGCGTGGCTGCAGCACGTGGACTTGCGCGGGCTATCGGTCAGCGCGCGCGCGTCCCTGCCCGTGCATCCGACTGAGCTGTATGAATCTCTCGTGGGCGCCGCGCTGCTCGTGCTCCTGTGGCAGCTACGGCAGCGCGCGCGCTTTCGGGGCGAGGTCTTTCTTGCCTTCACATTTGGCTACGGCGTACTGCGTTTTCTGCTGGAAATCGTGCGCGACGACAGCGAACGCGGCAGCTTTGGTCCGGCGTTTCCTGAGCATGTGTTGATTCCGGTGCTGCTGCTGGTGCTAGCGGCGGCGTTTGCGTACGGGCCCGTCCGCAGCATCGGCCGCGTGTTGCTGCGGCGCTTGGCGCTGGGCGCCGCGTTCGGATTGCCCGCGCTGGCTTATCTTGCACTACGGCCCGCAGCTCAAGGTGCGCCGAACGCCGTGCAGCTCTCGACCTCGCAATGGATCTCGCTGCTCACGGCCTTGGCGGCGGCCGGCGCGTGGCACCGCTGCGAGGCCGTCACGCAGCGCGCCGAAGCTCAGCCGCGGGCGTTGAGCTCGACCTGATAGCGCACGGGCTCGGCGCCCGCGACCCGTACCACCAGCCGCCGCTCGTCCAGATCCACCACCGCGTGCGCCGCGGCAGCCCGGCCCGGTGCATCGTCGTCCAGATTTTCGACCAAGCTTTGCAGCGTGATGTACGGCACGCCGGAGATCACGTCGAAATGATTCCAATGCACGTGGCCGTTGAACACCGCAACCACGCGCGGGGCGCCGCTCACTACACGCTGAAATTGACGGCGTTCTGCCACCCGGCACACGTTGGGCCGCTTTTCGAACCAGCGATTGCCGTCGAGCCGCATCTCGCTCGCGGGATGGTGCATGAGCACCACGCTCGGCAAAGCCGTTTGCGCCAGGTCACGTTCGAGCCACGCGAGTTGCTCATCGGGCAAATGAATCGCGACGTCTGGCACCTCAATCGTGCGCAGCACGCTGAAGTGCACGCCAGCGACGTCCCGGCTGTAGTGCAGCGGGCCCACGTGGCCCCATAACGCGCACAAATCAGCATCACTCAGGTTCACTTGGTCGTGATTGCCCGCCACATGCAACACCGGGCACTGGAGCCCGCGCAGGATGGCCAGGAAATGACCGTAGTGCTCGAGATCTTTGGCGCGCGATTCGTCCTCGATGACATCGCCTAAATTGATCACCAAATCGGGCTGAACCTCGCTGTTCATTCGTTTCACGAAGGCTTCACACAGCTCACCGGCGTGAGCCGTTAACTTGCGCAAGTTGCCTTGAAAGTAGGCGGTTGGGCCGAAGTGTTCGTCTGAGATGAGCGCGAAACGCATGGCCTGCAGACTAGCGCGGTATTGAGCACGGTTGCAGAGCGGAGTAGCGTGCCCCGCATCGACTATCGGATGCCCCAGGAGCTCTCATTCCATGACGCACAAGAAACTGTTGCTTTGCTTGCCCTTCGTTTTGATCGCCGCCGTTGGTTGTAAGAAGTCGGAGGACGTGCCGCCTGCAACCGCTTACCAAGCCGGCATGCCGGGGGGCGCGGGCGGTGGCGGCATGGCTGGAGTCGCGGGCGCGGCTGCCACTGCGGCGCCGACTGTTACCGCTGCGCCTAGCGCGACTACGCCGGCTCCCGCTGCCACGACGGACCCGGCGATCGCGGCCGCGCTTCAACCGATGCTGACGCAGGTCGCCGCCACGCAGGTCGTGGCTGGCTCGAAGCCGCTGAACGCTGCGATGTTTGGCAATGTCGCACCGGGCGCTCCGCTCGAAGCGCAGATCATGTTGCAGCCGAACAAGTGCTACAGCGTGGTCGCGGTGGGTATGCCGCCGATTGCCGAGCTCAACGTGCAGTTCCTGGCCGTTACCATTATCCCCGGTATGGCGCCGATTTTGGCGACGGATCAGGATACGGGCGCGACGGCTGTGCTCGGCAAGAAGCCGAATTGCTACAAGTGGGCGTTGCCCCTGCCGGTGGCAGTGAAGGTGTCCGTGCAAAGCGCTGGCGGGGCAGG
>JBDTYJ010000064.1:0-19483 GCA_040005755.1 Pseudomonadota bacterium | reverse complement strand
CATGCCGCCCGATGCCCGCCGCTTCGGTTTACGGCTGGTGCATGATGCCCCCAGCGTGCGGCCGTTGACGCGCACCGGTGGCGAAAATAGCTTTGCTCGCCCTCGATGTTTTCCCGTCGCACGCTGCATGAATCCGAGCCAAACGCGCTCTCCCGCGCCCTTTCGTTGCGGCGCGCAGCTGGCCATGCCGTGTGTGACCTCACGCAGTCCAATCCAACGCTGACGGCCCTGCCGTACGACGCCGAGCGCGTGCTCGCGGCGCTGGCGCAGCGGGAGAGCATGCGCTACGAGCCGGCCGCGTTTGGCCTGCTGAGCGCGCGCGCGGCGGTGCAGGCGCTCCAGCGCGAGGCGGGTTTCGAGCTGCCGCCCGAACAGATCCTGCTCACCTCGAGCACGAGTGAGGCATACGCATTCTTGTTCAAGCTCTTGTGCGACCCGGGCGACGAGGTGCTGATCCCGCAGCCGAGCTATCCGTTATTCGAGCACTTGGCGGCACTGGAGAACGTCAGCGCCAAGCCCTATGCGCTCGCCTACGACGGCGCTTGGCACGTCGACTTTGACATGCTCGAGCCGCTGCTCGGCCCGCGCACGCGGGCGATCGTAATCGTCACCCCAAACAATCCCACTGGCTCCTTTCTGAAAATGGACGAGCTAGCGCGCCTTGCGAGTTACGGCTTGCCGCTAATTTCGGACGAAGTATTCGCCGATTTCGCGCTTTCAGCCGATCCCCGCCGCGCGCGCTCGGTGCTGGAAACGAGCGCGGTGCTGGTGTTCGCGCTGGGTGGGCTATCCAAGCAGGCCGCATTGCCACAATTGAAGTTAGCGTGGACTTGCATCTCTGGGCCGCGCGCCCAAGTCGTCGAAGCCCGCTCGCGGCTCGAGCTGGTCGCGGATACTTTTCTATCGCCGAACACGCCGGTGCAGCTGGCGTTGCCTGACATCCTCGCCGCGCGCGCGCCGGTCACGGCCGCACTGAACGCGCGTATTCGCTCCAATTGGGCGGTGCTGACGGCTGCGTTCACCGGATCGGCCGCGCACCCGCTGTTCCTGGAAGGCGGCTGGTACGCAATCGTGCGGCTGCCCGCACTGTGCACCGAAACGGAGTGGGTGCTCACCCTGCTCGAAGCCGACGGTGTCTTGACGCAGCCCGGCTTCTTCTACGATTTCGTAGGCGGCCCGCAGCTCGTGCTCAGTTTGATCACCGAAGCTGAACCGTTCGCGCTCGGCGTGCGTCGCATCGCCGAGCGCGTTCGGGTCATTTCGGGCTGAGCGTCAAGCTGCGCGCTTGCCGCGGCGCCGGAAAAGAGTGCAAGAGAGCGCGAGCGCGGCCAACGCGAGCCCCGCGTTGCGGTCATGACCGGCATCCGCCAAGCGGCAGCCGCAGCCCCCGGGCTTCTCTTTGATCGTGCCCGCCTCGTCACTCGGCTTGTCTTCGGTTTTGGGCGCATCCGCTTCGGGAGCTGCCGCGGAGGCATCGCTGTCGGCTGCCGGCTTATCGTCGCTGGCCTTTTTTTCGTCCGCGGCCTTCTTTTCGTCCTTCTTGACCTTCTTTTCGCCGTTGCCGAACACCATGGCGCGCCGGTCAATGACCTCATTGTCGCCCGCGAAGACGAGCATTACGGGCGCACCCACTGCTTGGTCGTTGGTGGCGTCGTGAATCGACACTTTGTACTCACCGGCTTCGTAGCCGTGCGCGCGAGTCAGCTTGAAGCTGAAGCGGGTGCGCGGCTCGACCTTGCCGCTGCCTTCATCCATGAACCCGACGTCCACGCTTTCGATGAGGGCTTGGCGATTCTCGAGCGGCACCTTGTGTTCGACGATCTTGTCGCCGTCGACCTCATCGCGCTCGTAGTAGACCTCGGGCTGGAATTCGAATTTCATCGGCACGTGCGGCACGTCCGGCGCGCGCGGCAGGTAGATGGCGACCTCCAGCTTCCATGACTTGTCGTCACGCTCTTTGAAGGTCTTGCTCTTCCACTCCACGCGGCCAGCCGCGCTGGCCACGCTACTCAGCGCCACGCCGAAGAGAACCAAAGCGACAACGAACAACGAGCGAACAGAGACGGGAATGCGAATCGACAACGGCGGTACCTCCACTCGGGCGGCACGCTAACATCGCTCGCGCGGATCGGCGCGACGGAACTGGCGCTTACGGGGGCGGAAGGAGCGGGGTTTGCGCCGTGTCGGGACCGTCATCCAGCCACGTTGGTGCTGGAATTGTATCGTGAAAGTCGAAGCCTTCTGATTCCAGGCCGAGCTGGCCATCCAGCGCCTCGCACAGTGGCGCTGGGCTGGCGTGCGGATCGGTCGGCCGAGACCGTTCCGAGGCCGGTGCGGGCACTTCGGAATGGTCGGGGTTGCTCGGGTTCGGGTTCGCGCTGGACATCGGACCTCCCTCTGGCCAAAGCGGCTGGCGCCGCGTGCCAGCTCCCTCGGCTCATTGGCCTTTATCCCAAATCGATCGCGGCGCACTAGGCATTTCGTCCGACAAATCGCAACCTTTCCAGCCTTGCGCGGAAAAGTGCCTGATGTTGGACAGTTAGCCAACGAGGCCTCGCGCGCACGGCGGCAGCGATCCCGCGCGCGTGCCCGCTAGCGCCGCCCTTGGATCCGCGTATCTTGTGAATGACGATGACTCGGGGAACCGCCACCTGCTTTCTGTTCGGCCTGCTCGCCGCGTCATTCATGGCCTGCGGGGGCCGCACCGACATGGAGCTCGTTGAAGGCGGAGCGGGCGCTTTGACTGGCAGCGGCGGCAGTGGCGTGAGCGGCGCCTCGCCGCTCCCTGGCGCTGGCACACCGGCACTGGGCGGAGCGCCTAACGTTGCTGGTGCGCCGAGCATTGCCGGAGCGCCGAGCGCGGGCGGCGCCGCACACGCGGGCTCACCAGGTATTGGCGGCGCCCCGGGCTTTGCCGGCTCCCCCGGTGGTGTTGCGGGTGCGCCCGCTTTCGGCGGCTCCCCCGGCTACGCGGGCGCGGGCGGCGTGATCGTGGATGCGTGTGTCGCGATCGCGCAAACGGCCTGTAACAAGTGTCTGTGTCAGGTTTGCTCAGATGCCTTCATCGGCTGCTTCTCCGACGTTGGCTGTGCTGCCATCTTCGGCTGCGTCGCGCAGACGGGCTGCACGGGGTTTGATTGTTACCGCAACGCGGCCTGCCGCGGCGTGATCAAGGAATACGGCGGCTTAATGGGCAAAGCGGCAAGCGAGGTGTTCGCACTCGCATCCTGTTCGCTGTCGTCGCAGAGCGCATGCGCTTGCAACTGACGCGTTCGGCGCCGCACGAGGGCTGCTCAGGACTCAGTGCGTGACGGCGGGGCGCGCTTCGGCCAAGGCCACGAGCAAGGGCCACGCCGCCGGATCCCGCGTCCAGTCATCGGCGCCCGCTGGGCGATAGTCGACGCGCACCTGATAGTTGCCGGGCACCGGCGGTACCGGCACACCCATGGTGCGCGTGCGATAGCGAAGCGTGGCAGACTTATGCGGGTGGCTATCGGTTAGCGTTTCTAGCCCCGTGTCCGCAACCAGGGCGAAGCGCACTTCCATCCGCTGATTGAGCTCCCCCGGCTCAAGCTGAAAGTAGGCATGGATTTCCATCGGCAGCAGCGCCCCGGGCGGTGGTTCCACCCCGCGTGGCAAGTTGACCTGCTCAACGACATTGAACAAAGAGACGTTGTTGGACTGCTGATCGACGCTCGAGGAGCTGGCCAGGGTCAGCAAATAGCAACGCGGCATGGGCGGCCCTTTAGCATGTAGGGAGTGGTCAGGGGAATATCTGCCCGCCCGAGCAACGAATGACGGCAAAGCTGCCGAGTGCGTACGTGAGCACGCCAAGCGCCACGATTGCGCGCGCTACGGGGCGTGAGGCCGCGCCCTTGAGCGCGAGCACTTGGCGCGTTGCGTAGAAAGACGCTGCGGCGACCCCACAGACATAGAAAGCGGCGTGGATCGGCATGCCGTGCCGAGTGCTCGACAGGGACAGCACGAGCTCGGGTCGCACATCCGCTGCCGCTATTTCGCCCGTGAGCAGCGGCCAAGCCAGCTGGGCGCCGTGTGCGAGCGCAAACACGAGCAGCACGGGCAGCGCGAGGCGCTCCGCAAAGCCCAAAGCGTGCGCGCTCGGGTCGGTTTTGGGAATGGGCGTACGGGACAGCCAGCGGTGCAGCTGGTGGACCGCAGACAGCGCGAACGGCAGCCAGATCACCACCAACAGGAGAGCCACGACCCAGCGCTGGGTTTCGAGCCCCGGTTCAGGGCGGGCCGCGTCACCCATGGCTCGGAGCGCCTGCAACGCGAGATGCGCGCAAATGAAGCCGGCGAACGCGAGCTGGCCGAAGACGCGGACACGCGGCCACAGCTCGCGCGGCGCCGCGGCCGTTGAGCTTGACTGGCGCGTCGAGCGCGCATCACCCTCTTCTGACACGAGCTCAGCATATGCCAAACCGAGCCCCGCCTTCCCGACATTCGACTAGCGCAACGCTGGCGCTGTGCGCGGCGCTGGCCGTGGGCTGTGGGCATTCACGTGCCGATGCGCTGCGCCCCGAGGCGACGCTCGCTGCCAGTTCGGATGCGCAAGCTGCGTTTCGCGCGTTACGCCCGGCTTGGTTTGCGGGCACGATGAACGAACGGCGCAAGCTCGAGCCGGCGCTACGCACCTTCCTCGTGCGTTTTCCGAACGACGAGCAAAGTGACTTGGCGCGCGTGCTTTTGGCCTTCGATTGCGTTAGCCGCGGTGCGCTCACCGATGCGCGCGTGCTGATTGCCGAGGTGCGCGAGCACGTGGGTACCGTGAACGATTTTGCACAGGTCGCGGAGGCCTACGCGCTCTTACGCGAAAGCAAAGCGGACGCGGCGTGGAACGTGCTCGAGCCGCTGGCAGGAAAAATCGTCGATGCTGACCAGCGCTTGGTGTTCAGCGAGCTCCGTTTACGCGTGGCCGCCGCCGAGCGGCGCTACGCGCGGGCGCTTTCGGCTGCCGAAGAGCTATTGTCGGAGGCCCCGCTCGAGTCGCAGAGCTTGCTCCAAGACACGGTGCGCGAGGTGTTCAGGACGGCCCCCAAAGCGGTTCTCCTGGAGAGCCTGCAGACCTTCGACCGCGCCGGGCACGACGACGGGGCGACCGCGAAAGCCCGCGACTGGCTGCGCAAGATGTTGCGCGAGCGCCTCGTCACTATCGCCGTGCGCGAGAAGGACGCGGCGCTCGCGCGTCACTTGCTCGACACCGCGCCCGCAGCGTTGCGTGCTAGCGACAGTGGTTCGGCCCTCGTGGGCATCGCCGGTGGCGGGCAAAGCGTGCCCTTGATTTTGGGGCGCTCGGTCGGCGTCGCGCTGTCTCTCGGCAGCGCCGAAGCGAGACGAAGGTCCGCGAACTTAGCGGCAGGGTTGGCGCGCGGCTTGAGCTTGCCGGAAGCTCGGGAAAAGCCGGGGGGCGTGCACTTGATTTCAGAGGACGACGGTGGTTCCAGCGCTGGCACCGCCGAGGCAATGCGCGAACTCGCGGCCGAAGGCGCGGCGATTCTGGTCGCGGGAGTGGACACGGAGTCCGCCGACATCGCGGCGCGCTTCGCGGAGCAGACTGAGATCGCGGTGATTTTGCTGGCCGCGCCCACAGCTCCCCAGGCGCCGTTTCGGCATGCTTTCGTGGCCGGCGAGAGCGCAATCACGCAGCAGACGGCGATCGACGCCGAATTGTCGCGGCGCAACCTGCAGCGGGTCGCGCGCGTCGGGCCCAGTGGTGAACCGTGTGACGCGCCACTGAACGACGCGGGTCGGTCGCGCTTCCCGGTCGACGAGTGGCATCGCGAGCGAGTCTCGGCGCTGCTCGTGTTCGGCTCTGCCGCGTGTGCCGGTGAGGTGGCGCGGGAGTTGCGCGCTGCATCGTTCGCGCCGCTCTTGGCGCTCGGTCTCGAGGGGAGCGAGTTCGTGTACGCTGAAGATGCGCCCCAAGCGCGCTTCGCTCTGGGAGCCGGTCGCTTTCCGTTGCCCGCGCGCACCGAAGCCGGAGACAATCCCGCGCTGCCAATCCTGGATTGGTATGAAGCGCTCGGCCACGACGCTGCACTCTTGGCGAAGGCTGCGCTGGGCGGCTTTCCCGACGACCGCGTCGATGACTCGCGCGTGGTGCGGGAACTGCACGCGCGGGCCGAACGCGCGCTCAGCACGGCCCAGGCGCCGCTCTGGACCAGCGGTTCTCGCGGATTTTCCGAGGCCCACGTGCTTCCGCGCACACTTACGATAGTGTCCCCCAAAACTCCGTGACCGCTTCGGAATTGAACTTCGAACTGCCCACGCGCCGCGCGACCCAAAAGCTCGCGCAGTTGCTCGCGCCCAGCCTGAGGCCGAGTGATTTGTTGATCCTGAGCGGGCCGCTTGGCTCGGGAAAAACGTTCTTCGCGCGAGCGCTGTGCCGAGCGCTTGGCTTACCAGCGTCCGAACGCGTGCCGAGCCCCACGTTCACTTTGGTGCACGAGCACGAGACGACGCCGCCGCTCTCGCACGCCGATCTGTATCGCCTGAACGGCCCCGAGCAAGTGCGCGAGCTCGGACTAGACGCGCAGCGCGATGACGGGCGCATCCTGCTCGTCGAATGGGGCGAGCCGTACATCGAACTGCTGGGCGGAGACGCCCTGTGTGTGACCCTTTCGCTGGATCCTCGCCGCGTGGCCTTCTCGGCGACCGGCCGTCGTTCCCGCAGCATCGTCGCCGAGCTTGCGGCTAACGGCGCTCAATCGGCTCGGGAGCAGCTCGGTCGAAACAAACTGACCGAGTAGTGCTAAGGGTTGAGCGTGGCCGACGCCGAAGCATCCGAAACGAAGGCTACTAGCCCCTGGGCGGTGCTGCTCGACCCGCTGCTTTCGGCATTCGAGATCGTGGGCTCCGTGCTGGCGCTCACTGGGGAGACGCTGGTTTGGCTGATCCGACCGCCGTATCGCTTGGGGCAGTTGCTCGCGGCGATGGAATTCATCGGCGTGCAGTCGGTGTTCATCGTGGCCCTCACCGGCGTGTTCAGTGGCATGGTGCTCGCGTTGCAAACGACCAATAGCCTGCGCGCTTTCGGCGCCGAGGGCATGGTCGGCATGATCACCGCGAAATCATTGGTGATGGAAATCGCGCCCGTCTTTTCCGCGTTGATGGTGGCTGCGCGCGCGGGTAGCGCCATGGCTGCCGAGCTCGGCAACATGCGGGTCACCGAACAAATCGATGCGCTCGTGACCATGGCCGTGAGTCCGGTTCAGTACCTGCTCTCACCACGGCTGCTCGCGGCAGTCTTGATGACGCCACTCTTGTGCGTTTTATACACCTGCGTCGGCATGGGCGGCGCTTGGTTGGTCGCCGTACACTGGCTGGGCGTGGACCCGGGCACGTTCGTCTCGAAAATCGAGCAACAAGTCGTCCCTAGCGATTTCACGATGGGGCTAATCAAGGCCGCGGTGTTTGGCTTCCTGATCTCGGCGATCTCGTGCACGCGCGGCTACCATGCATCGGGCGGGGCGCGCGGTGTCGGGCAGGCCACCACGCAAGCGGTGGTGCATAGCTCGGTCTCGATCCTGATCGCGAACTACATCCTCACTTCGCTGTTGCTCGGCAACCCCGCAGGTTGAAAGCGCCAGTCACTTCGCCGGGCGGCCCGTGCCGCTCGAATCGTTGCTGCTCTCCGAGACTTGGTGCGTGGCGATGCCCGGCACTTGCGACAACGAGCGCATCACGTCTTCCGGCGTCTGGAGCTCCTTCTTGGACGCCTTTTTGTGACCCGTCCCGTCGTTGGTCACGGCCGCTATGAAGGCTTCCATCCGCTCGGCCTCACCGTTGCCGTTCACGTCCACGATGATGAGCCTGCCCGGCCCTTGACCGAGGTCGTTGCGGAAGTCGAACACCGCGCCGACCACCGTCAATGAACCGTTTTGCACGCGCTTGCCGTAGCGCTTCAACGCGGCGTTCACTTGGCTGTGCACGTTGGCCACGACGCCCTCGGCCCAGGCCTGGTTCTCGTTCTTGCCCTGCGCGGCACGAGGGATTTGCAGGCTCTTGATTTGGGCTTGCAGCGGCTTGCTCAACTTCGACGTATCGCCACTGGCCGCCTTCACCGCCTCGCAGCCAGTGTGACCGATGATCATGAGCAGCGGCGTGTTCAGGTGCTCGACGCCGTACTCGATTGAGCCCTCATCGCCCGCCAGCTGGTTGCCGAAATTTCGCACGGTGTAGTCGTCGTTTTCGCTGGTTTCGTCCCACGCTTGCGGCTGAACGCGGGAGTCCGAGCACGTAATCACGGTGGCGCGCGGTAGTTCCGCGTCAGCGAAAGCCGCGAAGAACTTGGACCCGTGCTCCATGTACGTCTTGTTGTCTTCGAAGGACTCCTTGAGGAACGCGCGGGTCAGCGCCAGGGGCTCGGCCTTCGAATTCTCCCAAGCGAAGGGCACCGTGTACTTCTGCGGCGCGTCGTCGCCCTTGTCTTCGCCTTTGGCTTCTTCCGCGCCCTTGGCGGCGTGGCTGCCCTTGCCTTCCTTCGCCTTGTGCGGGCGTGGCGCCGTTTCGGGTGTCACTGTCGCGGCAGGTTGAGAGCAAGCCGCTACCAGGAGCATGGCTGAGGTCAAAGTCAGAAGGCGTCGCGGTCCCATGCCGAGACAGAACGGACGTTTTCGCCGAGACTTGAGCCGCTTGGCCGAGACTCCGCGCTAGGCCAGAAAATGCTCGTCTTTTTCGGAGGCGCAGCCGGGCAAAAATGAGCGTAGTTGTAGTTTGTTGGACTACACTGCGCGCCTTCGACGTGCAGAGCACCCCAAAACCACAAGGCGATGTAACGGCGCTGCCGGCGACCCCGCTGCTGGCGCATCGCTTCACGCGTCTGCGCCGCCTGGCTCGCCAAAGGAGCCTGCTCGCGCCCCTCTTGCTGCTGGTGCCGAGCGCCATCGTCCTGGGGATGGATTTTTCCCGGCGGAGCGCGCGTCTGGCCAGCCTGGATACCGAGAATCGGCTGTTTTACCTGGCTTCGCTCGTTGAGAGCCTAGTGGTTTGGAGTGCGCTGCTGCACGCGGCATCACGTCGCCCGGGTGCATGGCGCTGGGTCGCGGCGGTGCTGTTCGTGATCGGATTCACGTTCACTGTCGGCGGCCAGACGTATTTTTACAGCCAATACAATGCGTACTTGAACTTGGATGTGTCGCTGTTTGCGTCGAACTTCAAGGACAGCGTCATCAACCAACTCTTGGCGGATGTGGGCAATTACCTGCGCGCGAAAGCGCCGCCTTTGTGCATTGCGCTGGGCCTGCTGTGGGTTGCCCGGCGTTGGCTGCGGCCGAGCCGCTGGCGCGCGCAGCTCACGGGCTACCTCGCCCCGGTGCTCCTGCTCGCTGCATTTTGGATCCCAACACAGCACCGCCACCTACAAGCGGCGCCGCCGGATGTGTTGTACCTGAACGCGGTCGGCGGTTTGCTCGCGACACAGTTCGGCTTTACTGAGCAGTCCAATCAGATGCGGCCGCGCGCGAGGCAATCCATGCTCGTGCCGCCGCTGCACCCTTCGAGCGCGCCCAATCGGAACGTGCTGTTCGTGATTTTGGAGAGCGTGCGCGCGGACGCGACATGCATTGCCTACGATCCGGATTGTCGTCGCACGGAGGCCACGAACCTCCTGTTTCCAAAGCGCATTCCGCTGCCGCAGATGCGCTCGATGGATTCCACCACCGCGGTGTCGCTCGCGGTGCTCTGGTCCGGGCTCGGCCCGACTGAGTCACGGGATAACCTGCACACCTGGCCGTTGATTTTCGACTACGCCAAAGCCGCTGGCTTCGACACTGCGTTTTGGACCAGCCAAAACATGTTGTTCGGCAACGCGCGGCTGTGGGTGAAAAACCTGGGGGTGAGCAAGTTCTGTAGCGCGACGGATCTGGAGCCGACTTCGGACCTGGACATGGGGGCGCCGGAGGGGCTGCTCGCCGATCGCGTGACCCAGGAATTCGGATCATTGCGTGAGCCGTTCCTGGCGGTCGTGCAGCTTTCGAATGTGCACTACCCGTATTACGTCGCGCCCGGTGGGCCACAGCCCTTTCAGCCCTCGAGCACTAGTAAGGCGGCTGAGGACAACCCGTATTTCAAGAACTACTACCAGAACGCGGTCTATCAACAGGACCAACACCTGGCGAAAATGCTCGCGTATGTCCGCTCGACTGAGGCCGGCAAACATACCGTCATCGTGTACACGAGTGACCACGCCGAGGCCTTCCGCGAGCACGGGCAAATGGGCCATACCTTCAGCATTTTCGACGAGGAAATCCACGTTCCCGCCTGGATTGACGCGCCGCCCGGTACGCTCACCGATAGCGAGCTGAACGCACTCAGCGCCAAGCAATCGGCTTACCTGTACCACGTGGACATCGCACCCACGATTTTGGATCTGCTGGGTGTTGGTCAAGATCCACGCATCGCTAAGTACACGGCGCGCATGTTCGGCCACAGCTTGCTGCGGCCTGCCCTGAGTGATCAGCCGCTGCTGATGACCAACTGCGCAGGCGTATGGAGCTGCGCGTTCGAGAACTGGGGCATCATGCAAAAGAACCTCAAGGTCGAGTCACGCGCCTGGGACGTGGGCTGGAAGTGCCACGACGTTGCTCGCGACCCGTTCGAACTGCAGAACCTGGATCTGAGCGAGTGCGGAGACTTGGTCGACCTCGCCAACCGCGCCTATGGCCGCTTGCCCGGGCAGGGCGTGGCCAAAAAATGAGCGGCTGCGCGCTGGCTCAGCTGAGCGCCAGCATGCGATCGATCGGCACTTGAGCGCGAGCTCGTAGCTCTTCGTCCATCTCCAAGCGCGGCTGCAGATCCCGCAGCGCGAGGTACACCTTTTCCGGGGTGTTCAGGCGCATGAACGGGCACTCATTGCAGGCGCAGTTGGCCAGCGGCGGGGCCGGGATCAACAGCTTGGTTGGCGCTCGCTTTTGCATTTGATGCAAAATGCCCGGTTCCGTCACCACGATGAACGCGCGCGCGTTGTCGTTCTCCACGTACTTCAACAGTGCCGCCGTGGAACCGATGAAATCCGCGCGATCGAGCAGCGGCTCTTCACATTCCGGGTGCGCGATCACTTTCGCATCCGGGTGAGCCAAGCGAATGTCCTCTAGCTTACGCAAGCTAAAGGTCTCATGCACGATGCAGCTGCCTTGCCACAGCACGAGCTCACGCCCGGTTTGCTTCTGCACCCAGCGGCCTAAGTTCTTGTCCGGGGCGAACAGGATCTTCTGGTCCTTTGGAATCGCGTTGACGATCTTCACCGCGTTGCTGGAGGTGACAATGTAGTCACTCTCGGCTTTCACGGCCGCTGAGCAATTGATGTAACTGACCACTACCGCGCCCGGGTGCCGCGCTTTCCAGGCCTTGAAGCGATCCACCGGGCAGCCATCCGCCAAGGAACAACCAGCCTTCATGTCCGGCACGAGCACGATGCGCTCCGGATTCAAGATCTTGGCCGTTTCTGCCATGAAATGAACGCCCGCAAACAAGATCACGTCCGCCGTCGTCTTCTGCGCTGCCTGGGCGAGCTGCAATGAATCCCCAATCACGTCGGACAGGTCTTGGATCTCACTGTCTTGGTAATAGTGAGCGAGGATGACCGCGTTGCGCTCACGCTTCAGGCGGCGGATTTCTTCATCCAGATCCAACGTGGAGAGGTCTTCTGTCAGGCTTGGAGCGGGCGCGGCCATGGATCTATTCTTTCTATAAGACTCGGATGAGACCGGCGCCAGGCCGGCGTCGTGTACGGGCAGCTCGAAACAGGACGCCGTTCAGGCCGTCGGCTTTTTGTCGACTTTCGGGACCGCTTGCGCGAAGCGCTCCGCGAACACCTCGGCCGAGCTGGCTTTGGACAGGTCCAATTCAAAATCCGGCACCGCTTTGGGCTGCAATTTGAGCAAGAATTCCGCGGCCTCGCGCTTGGCCAAGCCGAGCTCCGCAAGACCCGCGGCATCCAGGCCGTGAGCGTCATTCGCGCGCACGGTTTCGGCGTCTGCACTGAGCAACTTGCGCAGCGCATTCAGCTCCATGCGGCTCACGCGCTCGCCACACACGTCGTAATCGATCCACGCTTCGTAGCTGAGCGGCGCCACTCGTTTGAGCATGCCCGCCATCACGCGGCCGTATTCCTGGATTTCCCACTGGGCGTGGCTGTCAACGCGCAGCTTCAAGAAGTGCAACAGGTTATGCAGATCAATCTTCCAGTACCACTGCGTGTAGGTAGAGAGCGGTAGATCGATGCGGGCAAGCTCGCGCGCCATGTCCTCGAGCATCATCCACTCATAGGCCTCGCGGCTCTTCTCGCGGATCTCGTTCCAACGCCGCACGGCCTCGGCGTACTTCTCGGCTTCAACGGTCGTGCCACTGCGCCCCTGGTTGTTCTGCTTGCTTTGGGTTTGCAGCTGCTCCGCGCTCGGCGTGTGAAAAAGCATGGGCATCAGCGAGTAGCGGCCGCTGTATTCGTTCACGTTGGCGGAACGATGACGAATCCACTGCCGTGCGATGAACATCGGCATCGAGCAATGGAACTTGAACTCGATCATTTCGCTCGGCGTGGTGTGCATGTGCCGGCGCAAATAGCGGAGTAGCCCGCGCGTCTGGCTGGTCTGACGCGTGCCGTACCCGTAGCTAACGCGCGCGGCGCGCTCGATGGACTCGTCAGTGCCCATGTAATCCACGAGCGAGACGAAGCCATGGTCGAGCACGGGAAAATAAAGACCCAGGATCTCTTCGGCCAGGGGCGAGGTAGGACGCCGCGTTTCGGTCATTTGCGACTACCACTACGCGGGCGACCGCCGAGGCGCTACGCTAAAAAGGATGGCCATGCCGGCGCGCTATTTCTGGCTCCTTGCGGCTGCCGCGCTGCCCTCCGCCTGTGCGGCACGCGTGGCAAGCCCCGCGCCGACGGCCGTGCCCGCGCAGTCTGTAAGCGCCCACCAGGCGAGCAAGTCGAATGCGCCCGAGGCCGTGCTCAGCGTTGTCCCCAAAGGGAGTGAGGACGAACTCGGACCTCGCTTGTTCCCGCCGCTCGAGAACTCCAGCACGGCGTCCGTGGGCGTCTTGCGGGACGGCAGCGAGGAGCTCATTTCCTACGGGCTGCGCGTGCTGTCCCGCCCCGACGGCGCGCTCGAGCTAGCCCGGGAATATTTGCCGGCCGCGCGCAACGCGCAAGCGTTGGAGCTGCCCAGCCGCCTCGGTGGTGGTTTCTTGTTCTACGTGCTCTCGTCGAGCGCGACGTTGTTCTTTCGCGCCGCGACGTTTACGGGTGAGCTCGAACCGTTCGCTCGGCTCGATTTCGAGGCTGACCAAGTGATCGCGGGCTTCGATCGCCTGTACGTGTTGTCGCACCGCCCGGATCGCTTAGTCGCGCTGGACGCCGAACATGGCACGGCGCTCGGCCTCGGTAGCCTTCCGCCTTCACCTGGCTACGGGAAAATGGCCTTTGCGGATGGCTTTCTGGGTGCGGTGCAGGTCCCGCTACGCGGCACGCTGGTCTCGTTCGACGCGGGTGGTTCTTGGCGCCCGTTGGCGTTTCCGGTGACCAACCTGCGCGCGGAAGGGGATGCCTTGTTGCTCTCCGGCGTTGAG
This sequence comes from Pseudomonadota bacterium, assembly GCA_040005755.1. Taxonomy (GTDB): domain Bacteria; phylum Myxococcota_A; class Polyangia; order Polyangiales; family Polyangiaceae; genus PMG-095. The sequence continues at coordinate 5,893 of JBDTYJ010000064.1, read as the reverse complement.
GGCAGCCAAGCCCTGGATAGCGCGGGCACGTTTAGCCGCCGGGACGAGCCGAGCCAGAACCACCTGCAGGAGAGCGAGCTCGCGCGCGCCTTGCGCGGGGCCGCGCCGCGCGACGCTGCGCGCGTGGCGCGGGACCTGGCCAGCCAGCGCGCGCTGAAACAAGCCGTTCTGCGCGGCTTTCGCGACGCAGCTGGCAACTTCATTGTGGCTAGCGCGGGCACGTTGCGCCGCGTGCGGCCGAGCGACGGCAAGGTGCTCGAGACGGACGCGCACGCTTACGCTGGCGGCGGTGAGTGCAGCGCACTGCCTTACGGTCCGGGTTTCGGCTTCGTGTGCAGCGACGACGACCGTCGCACGACGTTGTTCTCGTTCGTTCCACCTTTTGGCATGCGCGTGGCGCGTGTGTTCTCCGGCGCTCGTTACGTGTCCGCCAGTGGCAACGGCTCGCTCGTGATTCGAGGCGCGTGTAGCGGGAGCAATGCGGGCGCGGCTGGCGCGTATTGCATCGCGGACAGCGCCGGGAAGTTTCGGGAAATCCACGTGCACGGCGATGCGGGGGTGGAACGAGTGGTGGCGCTTGCGGATGGTCGCGTGGCCATCCTCGTGCCGCCGCGCCTCGGCGCGCCCGGCTTTCTATCTTTGCTCGACAGCGCAAGCAAAGAGCAGCGCCTCCCACTCAAGTTCGCGCCCGGGGTCAGCAGCGCCGGCGCCTCGCTGCTCGAAAAAGGGCTGTGGCTGGCTGGCTTTGTCGAGTTACCGGCGGGCTCGCCGGGCCGTCGCGCAGCGGCCCTTGCGGGCTGGGTCGTGGGCTCGGAGCCGTTCGCAGGCGTGCGGGTTGCGCTCGACGGCACCGTCGACGTGAGCGCCGCGGAAAACAGCGTCGACCGCGTGCTGCTGTCGGGCACACGGGCGCTGCTCGTTGGACGCACCGGGCGCGCCCTCGAAACCACGGATGGTGGCTTCGCCTGGAGCAGTGTGGATCTGCCATCCGAGTTCGACGCCGGTCACGAGCTACGCGACGACGCTCGGCTGCAGGGTTGTAGTGAGCTCGGCTGTGCGTTTGCGGGTTTCGTGCGCGTCGGTTGGAAGGCTGGCAGCGCCGCAGCGCCGTTGCGCGTGGCGGCCCTGCCTAAGTTCACCTCGCTGATTCAGCCGGGTGGCAACCGCTGGGTCCTCCGTTGCGAAGCGACGGGCGAGGTGAGTGAGCCCGCGCTGGCGCAAGGCAGCCGCGTGCGCGGCCCCGGTCGCTCCGAAGAGGCTACCGTCGCGCCCTGGGCGCCCTTTCATGAAACCGCCGCACCGACCCTAGCGGCGGGCGAAGTGGGCTACGATACTGGCGGAGTCGACGCCGATTTGGCGGCGTTGCACGTGTACGCATGGGGCGAACGCAGTTCGGATTGGGGTGTGGCTGGGCATACCCAAGTGCGCGCGCTGGATCGCTTCGACGTGGCGCGCGGTACTTTCCAAAGCGCTGTCACGCACAGCCCCTGGCCGGACGCGACAGCGGCTGCAGAAGCGTTCGGCTTCGACGGCACCGGCAACCCGGCCACCTGGCGCGCCTTGATGGAGACCGGGCAACGTTCGGCGGCTGTGCTCACCGCCTCTCGCGGGTTGCTCGACCTGTTATTGTTCGAGGAAGCGAAAGCCGTGACCCGTATCCCGAACGCTGGCCGGCTCGGGTTCGGAATGCTCACCAGCGTGGCGAAGCTGCGCGACGCCTGGTACGCGGGTGCATACAACGAAAACCATGCCTTCACGTTGTCCCGAATTCAAGGCAACCACGTGGAACGCTTGCGCGAGTACCCGGACACGGGCCGTGATCAAGGGTCCATCGCGGTCGTTCGTGGGGTGCGTGATGACGAGCTCGGGATCTGGGTAATCGGTAGCGGCTGGTATCTATTCCCGGTCGACCCGAAGAGCTTCGCGCTCCGCGCGCCATTAGTGCAAAGCCCCGCTGATTTGGCGCAAATGCCGCCTGCTTGCGCACCGGATGCCGATGGCTTCCTGCTCAGCGGTGCGCCCTCGCTCGAGCCCAGCCTGCGTTTTCTGAAAGAAGCAACGGAGCTTCCGGCGCGGCGCGTCGAGGCGCAATTCATCTGGTCGGCGCATGGCCTCTGTACGCGGGCATTGGCTGCTGACACCGACTCCGCGATCAAACATGTGGGCCCGGAACGCACGCCGGCCAGCGCTCGGCCGGGCTCGGTGCCGCTAGCGCTCACCGAGCGTCGGCCTCAGGGTCGACGCTTCGGTTACGCCTGCTCGCAGTAGGCAGAGAATGAGTCGCCCCGTTCCCGCAAAGTGGTCTCACGCGGGGATGCGGTACGAGCTCATTGCAGATTTGAAATGCGTCGAGCGCATTGGTCGCGGGTGAGCGCGGGCTAACTGCACTCCCCTCGTCGTCACTCGAAGGCACTCGGCGCGCGCAATTTTTCGTGCGTCGAGGTTTGCGTTTGGCACCGCTGGCTGCTACTTAATAGTCGTCCGCGTAGAGCGAGGCTGTCCCCCCCCGGCCCCTTTGCGCGGACACTAATTTTTTGTGCCGCGTGCCTGCGCCGCGCGCGAGTGAGTCGCGAATGCGGCCAGCGGTCAGCGCTTCTCGAGCTTAGCTGCCATGGCTTCGCCGAGCTCGATCGCGCGCTTGGTCGCCACTTCGACCGCGTCGATCAGAGTGCGGCGTAAGCCGCCGCTTTCCAGCGTGTGCAAGCCTGCAATCGCGGTTCCACCGGGGCTCGTGACCATGTCCTTTAGGCGGCCTGGGTGCTCGCCAGTTTCGAGTAACAACTTGGCCGACCCGTACACGGTTTGTGCGGCCAACAAGAGCGCGGTTTCGCGGTGTAGCCCGACTTTGACTCCGCCGTCCGCCAGGGCCTCGATGATCAGCATGACATACGCGGGGCCGCTGCCGGAAAGGCCCGTAACGGCATCGATCAAGGATTCATCCAAGACAACGGTGCGACCGGTCGCGTCGAACAACGCTTTGGTGAATGCGATGTCTTCCGGCGTCGCGTTCGTGCCGGGTGCGACACCGGTGGCGCCGGCCAGGGCGATCGCCGCGGTATTGGGCATGGCGCGCAGCACGCGCGTGCCCGCCGGCAAGCGCGCTTCGATCGAGCGAATGGGTACGCCCGCCGCGACCGAAATCACGAGCGTATCGCTGCTGAGCTCGCCGGAAATTTGATCGAGCACCCGGTCGATCACTTGAGGTTTCACAGCCAGCACCACAACGTTGGCCCAAGCCAGGAGCTCGGGATTGCTGGTCGTGGTTTTGATGCCGTACTTCTTCTCGAGCTCGGCCAAGTGCTCGGCGCGCACATCGCTGCCGCGGATCTGCTCGGCGCGTAGGGTCTTCGAAGAAAGCAGACCGCGGATCAGCGCGGACGCCATGTTGCCCGTACCGAGCAGACCGATTTTGCGGTTTTCCATGAGTGCTCCTGTAGCCTAATCTGGCCTTCTCGTACTAGTGCGCGGGGATGCCGAAGGCTTGCAGCGCACGCGAAAGCTCCGCTGCGGTCGAGCAAGCGAGCACGCCAGGTGGCAAGGCGCGCGCATCGGTCGGCGAGAACCAGACCGCGCGCGCGCCCGCTTCACGGGCACCGATCACGTCCGCCTCCCACGCATCCCCGACGTGGACGATGTCTGCGAGCGGTACGCCGAGCGCCTGCGCCGCGTGCTGAAAAATGCGCGCGTCCGGTTTGTCGACGCCAAGCCGACCCGAATCCACGACAACGCGAAACAGCGGGCTCTTGCCCAGCTCATCGACGAGCTCGGCGAGCCGGCCCTCCGAGTTTGAAATGATACCGACCGGCACCCCGTGGTCCACCAAGCTTGCTACGAGCTCGAACATGCCCGGGATCGGTTTGCGCCACAGGTTGCGCGCCGGTTGCGCCTCCCACAAAGCCTGCGCCACTTGCTCGGTAAATTCCGGTGTGGCGTTGCCTTGAAGGGGGCGAACGCTGCCGCCACGCAGCACCTCCCGCATCATCTCTTGCCAAGCGCGGGCGTGTCCGAGCGCTTTGTTTGCGCCGTAGGCGGCCCAAGCCGTGACGGTTGCCGCGCGTGCCGCTACCGGATCGAGCTCAGCGCCAAAATCACGCGCACGTTGCGCCAAGAAATCATGATCGAGCTCGGCCAGTGTCTGTCCGAAGTCGAATGTCACTGCGCGCGCCGCGCCGCGCTCAGTCAAACAGCCCTCGCAGCTTTTCCATGAAGCTGTGCTGCTGCGGCTGCACAGCTTCACCAAGCTCATGCCCGAGCTCCTCAATCAATTCACGAGCGCGTTCAGTCAAACGCGAGGGCACCTCGACCGTCACCTCCACCAGCTGATCGCCGCGGCCACCGCGGATGCGGTACGGGAAGCCCTTGCCCTTCACGCGCAGGATGGCTCCCGGTTGGCTCGCCGGGGGCACCCGCAGTTTGAGCTTCCCGGCCAGGCTGGGCACGTCGATTTCACCGCCCAAGGCTGCTTGCGCGAAGCTGATGGGCACCTTGCACACCACGTCATCGCCGACGCGGCGAAAGAATGGGTGCGAGCCGACTTGAATGACGAGCTCCAAGTTGCCCGGCGGTTTATCCGCGCGCACGCGGTTGCCCGCCTGGTTTACGGTGCGCGTCGCGCCGTCTTCGATGCCCGCCGGGATTTCCACTGCGAGGGTGCGCTCGCCCTTGGCCAAACCCTTGCCGCCGCACACCCGGCAGGGTGTGATCACAATCTGCCCCGTGCCCCGGCAGCGCGAGCACGGCCGCTCGACGGCAATGGGAAACAGGGCTTGCTGGAAGCGCACCTTGCCGCGGCCGCCGCACGCCGAGCACGTATCCACTCGGGTGCCCGGCTCCGCGCCGCGGCCCGCGCAGCCGTCGCACGTATCCAGGCGCTCATAGCTGACCTCGCGCTCACAGCCGAGCGCCGCTTCCTCGAAGCTTAGCTCCAGGTTCTTGCGAATGTCTCCGCGGTCACCGGTGCGAATGCCGAAGGCGCCGAGTAAGTCGCCAAATAGGTCATCGAAGCCAGCCATGTCCCCGAAATCAATGCCCGAGGAGCCACCGCCAGGGCGGAACGCCGCCTCCCCATAGCGGTCGAAGGCCGCGCGCTTGTCCTTGTCCGTCAGGATCTGCTGGGCAAGGTTGGCTTCCTTGAAGCGTGCGATCGCTTCCGGATCGCCCGGGTTCTTGTCCGGATGGTGAATCGCGGCCAGTCGGCGAAATGCCGCTTTAATCTCGGCTTCGGATGCTTCCCGGCTCACGCCGAGCACCTCATAGGGGTCGCGCACCGGCCCGGTGTAGCATTTTTCGCCCCGCAAGCGCCCGGATTGCTCTCCCCTTGGCCGCGAGGCCTCGGAATACTAGCCTCGGAATTAATGGGCGCAGACTACAAGGACGACCGGCGATACGGCTCACGAGCGCCAATAGAGCTGAAGGTCGAATACAAGCGGCTGAACACCTTCTTCGCGGACTACACCAAGAATATCTCGCGCGGCGGCACCTTCATCGCTACCGACAAGCCGCTACCCGTAGGCACCGACTTCGTCTTCGCGCTCGGCGTGCCGCACATGGCCGAACCAGTGCGTCTGCGCGGCAAAGTGATCTGGACCACGCCGGTCGAAGAAGCCACCAAAGCCAACCCGAGCGGCATGGGGATCGAGTTCCAGTACGCGGCCGGTGAGCGCGAGCAGAAAGAGGCCGCGGTCGAGCGCTTGATGACTGCCGAGTTGGGCGGGCATCTGGCGGAGAAGTTGCTCGGTAGGAAGCCTCAGGGGTGAGCGCGCGGGAAGCTTGCGGCGCGCGGGAAGCTTGCGGCGCGCGGGAAGGTCGCGGCGGAGCTTCGAGTTTGTTTGGTCGGTAAGATTTCTGGCCTCGTCTTGAGTTGAGGTGCTGGGCCGCCCGGGCTGCGTTGAGA
>JBDTYJ010000063.1:0-19601 GCA_040005755.1 Pseudomonadota bacterium | reverse complement strand
CCTTCACCAATCAAGGCTGGCCAAAATCCGGCTTAAAAGTACGTAGATTCCGCGGCGAACAGCGGGCGGCGTAGCTGGGGCGCACGCTACGCGGGCTCACGGTGAACGCACCTGACCGGCAGTGTGCCTGTCAATGTTGGCGCGCTGCAATTCCCGATTCGACTAGCGCTGAGGGCGAGCGGCCGCGCGAAAGCAATGGCCTACGGTGCCGTTTGGGTGACGATATGATGACACGCGCTGCGGTGGCAGCGCGAAATGCGGAGCCCGACTGCCAGGTCGCTCCGAATTCGTGACGGCAATGACTCATGAGCGCGCGACACTGGCGCGCTCCTTCCCACCACGTGCTCGCGAGTATACCCCTCATGTCACCCGATTCGTGCCACGCCGACAGCGACTTTCGCAATCCCGAGCTCTACGTCAACCGTGAGCTAGCCTGGCTCGCGTTCAATGAACGCGTGCTCGATCAAGCAAAGGACACGAGCTGGCCACTGCTCGAACGCCTGAAGTTTCTCGGCATCTTCGGCTCCAACTTGGACGAGTTTTTCATGATTCGCGTATCCGGCCTGCACGAGCAGCTGGAGTCACATGCGGTGAGCAGCGCGCCCGACGGGCTCAGCGCGGTGGAACAAATGGCGCGCATTCGCGCAACGGTGTCGCGCCTCACTGACGAAGCGGTCACGCTATGGCTGCACGAGCTGTTGCCGGCGCTGGCCAAGAACGAGATTCGTATCAAGTCTTTCGCCGAGTTATCGCTAGCTCAGCGGGATTGGGCGCGGGCGTACTTTCGGCGCGCGGTGTTTCCCGTGCTCACGCCGCTGGCGGTGGATCCGGGTCATCCCTTCCCATTCCTATCGAATTTGTCGCTGTCCCTAGCGGTCGAAGCAGAGCACCCCACCACCTCCGAGCGTCGTTTCGCGCGTATCAAGGTTCCCGAAAGCTTGCCGCGTTTCGTGTTGGTCGAGGCGCCGAACCACGACGCGGCCCCCGGCGCGGCTGACTACGTTGCGCTGGAGCAACTGATTGCCGACAACCTTTCGGATCTGTTTCCCGGTGTGAACATCGTCGGCTGCTATCCCTTCCGAGTTACACGTGACATGGATCTGGATATTCTCGAGGACGAAGCCGCGGACTTGCTCGCGACCATCGATCGCGAGCTCCGCAAGCGACGCTTCGGCGCTGCGGTGCGGCTGGAGCTATCACCCGGTGTGCCCGAACGCATCCGCACGTTGTTCCTGCAGAAGCTCGAGATCGACGCCGATGACGTATACGAAACCGCTGGCCTGCTCGGTTTGTCCGGGTTGAACGCGCTCGCGCAAATTCCGCGTGCGGATTTGCACGACGCGCCGCTGCCCCAGCGCGTTCCGCACGAGCTCAGTGAGCACGCCGATCCATTCGATGCCATTCGCTCGGCTGATATTCTCCTGCACCACCCGTACGAAGCGTTCACGCCGGTCTTGACGTTCTTGCGGCGCGCCGCCGAGGACCCGAACGTCTTGGCGATCAAGATGACGTTGTATCGCGCTGGCTCCAACTCCGAGGCGGTGCGCGCGCTGATGCGGGCAGCCGAAAACGGCAAGCAGGTCGCCGTTTCAATCGAGTTGAAGGCGCGTTTCGACGAGGAAAACAACATCGGCTGGGCACGTGCTTTGGAACGCGCGGGGGTCCACGTCTTCTACGGCGCGGCCGGGCTCAAGACGCACGCCAAAGTGCTGCTGGTCGTGCGCCGGGAAGGCTCGGAGCTGCGCCGGTATGTGCACCTCTCAACGGGCAACTACAACGCCACCACTGCGCGGTTCTACACGGACACCGGCTTGTTCAGCACGGACCCCGAGATAGGGGAGGACGCCTCGGAGCTCTTCAACTCACTGTCCGGGTTCTCTACCAGCTTCCGGTACCGCAAGCTCGCGGTCGCGCCAGTGACCCTGCGCAGCACGTTGTTGGAGCACGTTCGTGCCCAGGCTACGCGCGCTCGTGAAGGCAAGCCTGCACGTATTTTCGGCAAACTCAACGCGCTCGTGGATCCGGAAATGATCCGCGAACTGTACCGCGCCTCGTGCGCTGGCGTGAGCATCGAGCTCGTGGTGCGCGGCGTGTGTTGCCTGCGTCCGGGGCTGCCCGGGGTTTCAGAACGAATCGTCGTTCGGTCCCTGCTCGGGCGCTTCTTGGAGCACGAACGCTTATTCCTGTTCGGCCCGCGCGGTGAAGAAGAGTTCTTTCTTTCGTCCGCCGATTGGATGCCGCGCAACTTGGACCGTCGCGTTGAGGTTTTGTTTCCGGTGACCAGCGAGGCGCTCCGCGCGCGTATTCGCAACGAATGCTTGTTACCGCTCGAGCACGACAACCAACGCGCGTACGAAATGAGGTCGGACGGTAGCTACTGGCGGCGCGCGCCAGGCGAGCACGAATCGCCCGTCGACGCGCAACTCCTCGCCTGGAGCGTGGTTGCCAAGCTCGGGAGCAATGGTAGCGGTTCGCTGTTACCGGCGCCGCCGCTCGAGCCCGCGCGTCTCGTAGACTGAAGCCGGCGTGTGCGTACCGCGTCAGTAGCGGGTGGTTTCGGGTGTTAGGCGAGCGCGCGTAACGTGCCTCACCCGGTGCAGGTGCGACACGCGCCCGCTCTTCACCACCTAATGAAACAGAATGCGTGCGATTGGGGATGGCCAGCGCGCGATTCTGGAGCCAGAGTAGCGCTATAGCTTTGATGAGACTTCGCTTATCCAAGCGGGTTACCTGCGTTTTCCCGCTATTTATTGCTGTTTTTGGCTGCTCTTCCAGCGGTGACGCGGGCGCGGGCTCGGCCCCCGCAGTGGGCATGAGCTCCGGAACCGGCTCCGGCAGTGCCGGGGCAGGCGCACACGCCGGCGGTGCGGGTGGTGCTACGAGCATTGTCGAGCACGGCGGTAGCGCCGGGCAGTCGGGCTCCAAGGGCAGCGCTGGAAGCTCCGCGAGTTACGCTGGTGCGGTAGCGATCGCGCCCCCCACGTGGAACAGCGCGAAGTCCGAAACGCTCACGGACGAGCAGCTGCAGGCCGAGTACGACGCGTGGAAGAGCGCGCACGCGGAGCCGTGCAACAACGGTTCTTGGGTCGTCGTAAAGGACGGCAATGTCGTATCTGAAGGCATCGGTTACGGCATGCTGCTCTCCGCGGGCATGGCTGATCAAAGCTTGTTCGACGGTCTGTGGAAGTACTACCAAGACCATTTGGACAAGAACGGCTTGATGAATTGGAAGACCGGCAAGTGCGATGCGCCGGGAAACGCCAATTCGAACGCGGCCACGGATGGCGATCTGGATACCGCCATGGCCCTGGTGCAAGCCGCCGCGCGCTGGCCAAACGGCGGTTATTTGGCCAAAGCACAGGCGCTCACCAACAAAATTCTACAGTTCGAGTCGGACATGTGCAGCGGCCGGCGCGTGCTGCGCCCCGGGGATGCCTTTGGCGGCTGCAGTGATCCGAACGATCAACGCATCAACCCTTCTTACTTTTCGCCCGGTTACTACAAGGTATTCGCGCATTACTTCACTGACCAAGCAGCCGCTTGGAGCGCGCTGGCGGACGGCTCGTACCAACTTTACGCGATGTATCAGGCGCGTATGGAAAACCTCGTGCCTGACTGGAGCGGCCCGGATGGCAGCGACGACGGCTCGAATTACTCTTATGATGCGTGTCGAACACCCTGGCGCGTCGCGGTCGATTACGGCTGGAGCGGGGACACACGCGCCAAGACGTTCATGCAGAACATCGCCGTGTGGGTCGACGCGCACGGCGGTCTGCCCATGGCCGCGCAGGCCCAGAACAGCGCGTTCATCGGCGCGTTCGCTCTCGCCGGCGGCTACGAGCAAGGCAAGTTCGACAGCTATTTGGCCGCCTGGTTGAACGCGAACTTGGACGATCAGCCCTACTACCAGGGCACCCTTCGCGTCTTGTATCTGCTCGTAGCTGCTGGGAAATTCTCGTCGACCCTGTGAAATCGAGCGAGCCACGCCAGTTCGCGTGATCGCGAAACACGCGCCGTGTTAGGTCCTGGCCGCCTCGCTTGGTGGTTGGGTTTTGAAAGACGACGACTCGCGCCTGCCATTTTTGGATTTGCTGCGAGCGGTTTCCTCACAGGCAATCGTCTGGCACCACCTCGCCTTCTACGGGCCGCTCTCAGATTCTGCTCATGAGGTGGCAAGCTCACTGATCGACGGGCTCGCGCACCACGCCCGCCTTGCAGTGCAGGTGTTCTTCGTTGTGAGCGGTTACCTGAGCGCGGTCGGCCTGCATCGGCGTGAACCGACGCGCTTGCGCGAGCTCTTCAAGTTGATTGCGGGGCGCTACCGCCGCATCGGCTTTCCGTACTTAGGCGCGCTCTTACTCGCCGTGTGCGCGAACGAAGTTGCGCGGCACTGGATGGATCACGATTCGATTTCGGCTCGCCCGAGCGTCGGTTCGTTATTTGCGCACGTGCTCTTGATTCATGATTTGGTCGGCTACGAGCCGCTCAGCGCGGGCATCTGGTACCTCGCCATCGATTTGCAGCTGATTACTCTCGTCGCGCTGCTGTTCTGGTTGAGCGCGCGTGCGCTGGGTGCGGCGCGCGGTCCCGAGCTCGGGCGCTGGCTGCTCGGCGTGCTTGGCGTGTTGTCTTTGTTTTGGTTCAATCGCCACTCGAGCCTCGAGCATGTCGCCATTTACTTCATGGGCGCGTACGCGCTCGGGTTGCTGACTGGCTGGGCGGCGCTCGGGGCGGTACGGCTTAGGTTCTTTTGGGGCTACGCGCTGCTGCTCGTCCTGGCGGTGGCGCTGGATTTTCGTTCGCGGCTTTTGGTTGCCCTGGCGACCGGGCTGGTGCTCACGTTGGCGCAGCATTTCGGCTGGATCCACCGCTGGCCCCGTTCACGCTGGGTGCGTTGGCTAGCGGCCATTTCGTACAGCCTGTTCCTAGTGCATTTCCCGGTCATGCTGGTCGTCAACGCGCTCTGGTCGAGCCACGTGCCGAGCGCACCCTGGCTGTCGCTGCTCGGCATGTTCACCGCGTACGCCATCAGCATGTGCGTGGCCGTGCTGTTCCACTACCGGGTGGAGCGCCCGCTCGTCGCGCTCGGCCGCCGCCGACGCGCTCGAGCCAGCGCGGCCGTGCTGATCGAACATGAGGCCGAAAGCGGCGAGAGTTGAGCGGTCGTTTCGGCTCCGCCGCTAAGGCTTAGCCAATTCCGCTTCTAGAGCAGCTAGCAGGGTGGAGTCGTCCGGCGTCACATCGGGCGCGAAGCGGGCGCTAACTTTGCCGTGACGGTCGACCAGGAATTTTTCGAAGTTCCACATCACGTCGGTGGGGGCCTTCGGAGCCAGGGCGTGCTGCCCGAGTTTCTCTTTGAGCGTGCCGCCCTGTTTGGGCTGGGCAACGGGCTGCTGCTTGATCAGCTCGCGGTAGAGCGGGTGCTGCGCTTCGCCCTTCACGCTGAGCTTTTCGAACAGCGGAAAATCTACGGCGAACTTCGTGCTGCAGAACTGCGCGATCTCTTGGTTGCTGCCCGGTTCTTGAGCGCCAAAGTCATTGGCGGGGAAGCCGAGCACCACCAGGCCCTGAGCGCGGTACTTCTGATACAACGCCTGCAGCCCCTCATACTGCGGGGTGAGGCCGCACTGGGAAGCCACATTCACTACCAGCAGCACGTTACCCGCGAAATCCTCGAGGGAAGCAGCGGTGCCATCGATGCGGCGTAGGGGGATTTTTTGCAGGTCGCTCATGGTTTGGCTCGGGGGTTGGTGAGGCATTCACCGGCGCGCCGGTGCCTAAGGCGCCTTCAAGTGTTGCGCGAGGTAATGCTCTCGGCCGATGTCTTTGACGATGCTCCTTTGAGTCTCGAGCCAGTCCACCGACTCTTCTTCTTCTTTTAGGATGCGCTCGAGTAGGTCGCGCGTGCCGTGATCGCTCTTGGCATTCATCAGGTTGATGCCGCGGTGCAACCGGGAGACGGCCTCCAGCTCGAGCGCCAAGTCGAGCTCGTTCATCTCCAGCGGTTCTTCCCCGACACGAACCGGGCTCAGCCGCTGCATGTTCGGGATGCCGTCCAAAAATAGAATGCGTTCGATCACGACATCCGCGTGCTTCATCTCTTCGATCGATTCGGTGCGCTTCTTGTGAGCCAGCGCGCCGTAGCCCTGGTTTGCGCACATCTTGTAGTGAATGAAGTACTGATTGATGGCCGTCAGCTCGGACGTCAAAAGCTCGTTGAGGAAATCGATGACTTCAGGGTCGGAGCGCATCGGCGGAAAATATCACCCGGGCGGCCGTTTCCCAAATGCCCTAGCAACGCTCGGTATTTATTGGGCATTTCTGGTTTCGCGCGAGCTCGCTGAACATGTAGTTGATTTTCATTATCAATAAGCTACCGTTCTCTCACTTGAGTCCCTTCCTCGTGCCGAACTTGAACAAGTAGCTCCCAATGCTCGTTTGCCACTGCCACGCGCTTACTGACCGAGACATTCGTCGTGCCGTTCGCACCACCGGCGCCTGCAGCGTCGCCGAGGTGGGGGATTGCTGCGGCGCCACCACCGGCTGCGGCGGCTGCTATGAAGTGGTCGCGGAAATCGTCGCGGTCGAGAAGCGCCGCCTGGCGATGTTCCCGGATGGTGCTGATTCGGGGCGCAGCGGCCCCGGTGTGGAGCAAGCGTTGCCCGGGCTGTCAGATCTCCAGCTCACGGGTTGAAGCGCCGGCCAGGACGCCCCGATACTTTACGCCGCTCCAGACTTCGCGCCGTGCTCAGTGCCCGTTGCGGCTCAGGGCAAACCAGAGGCAGGCGCCAAAGGCCAAAGCCAGCGCGACAATGATGATGAAGGTCGTCGAGCTGCGTTCGCTGCGAACCTGCGGCGGCGGGCTCGTGACGGAGGCCAAGGCAGCTTGCGGCGCTCGGGCGGGTTGCTCGCGGCGCGCTTGCTTGGCGGCCCGGCGCGGTGACGGTTCTTGCGTGCGCTTAGGGGCGGGCTTCGGCCGCTTTGCTTCGGCAATGGCGCGGTGCTCGGCCTGCTTTTGCTGCTCAGCGCGGCGCTGTTCATTGGCTCGGCGCGCCTCTTCTTGACGCGCGGCCTTGCGCAGTTCCTTCGACGCGGACTTCTGTTTCGCCTGGTGTGCCTGACGTTGACGCTCGGCTTCTCGGCGCTCCTGCTTGCTCACTCGGAGCGGGGCGGCGCCCATGCGCAGGACTGGAGGCTCCTGGTTCGTGCTCGGGCGGGGCCGCTTGGCGCGCACGCGAGCGGCAGTCGGCGCGGCAGCTGCCTCGTTGTCGTCCGTTTCCCAATCCCCGTCTAGGTCGTCCACGCTGATGGGGGCGGAGAGCGGCGCCTGACTCGGGCTGGCTGCCGCGGGTACCGGCGTATCCCAGCCGGCATCCAGGCCGGCGGCGAGTTCGTCGAGCTGCTCGGGCGGAAGGGGGGCCAGGGAAGTCGGTTTCATGGGCGTTTCAGACATCGGCAAAAGGCGGGCGCAGCCTAGCGCGGTTTTTGCGCGCTTGTCGCGACCCTTCTCGCGACAACGCAGGTGTTTGGCGGAATTTTGTGTGCTTGCTTGATCCGACGCAATGAGTTGGCTGAGCCATCAGCGCGCGGCGCAAGCATTGTCAGGTCAGCCAGGCTTCGAATCAGCGCCGCTTTGCTCATCCTGGCTCGCCGAACCGAGTGCGGAGCAATACCGAGCCATCAACCGCCAGATTCGCAACGAGTAAATCCGAATAGCCGCTGCCAGTGGCAACCCTCGGCACCCGGCGCACGCAGTCGATGGCCATGGACTCGACACTGAAGCTGGCTAGTACAGCGGAGGCTACATTCGAAAAGGCTGATGTGGGCTGACGCGAAAATCGATCACTCGCCGCTCGCGCACTTGGCATTCGCGGAAGCCGTCCCCTTGCAGCGAGGCGCCATTTAGCCCTCCCATTTCCCTTTCGCGATCCGGTTTCGAGGACTACACCTTGGGCTAGCGCCGCGCCCACCGTGAACTTCGCACGGTGTTTGGCCGTCGGCGCATTCCTTCCGCGGAGTGCCTATGTTTGCTTCTCATCGCCGCTGCCTCATTTGTCTAGTTGCGTGTGCGGCCTTCGGCTGCAGTAGCAAGAGTCCGCCCGGCAGTGCGGTTAGCCCGACCGGGACCGCCGGTAGTGACGGCAGCGCCGGCTCTGGCTCTGGCGCGGGACCGGGTAACGGGACCGCTGGCGGTTCCATCAACGTCAATGACGGGTCGGACGCGGATGGCGGCAACGCGGTCGGTGACTTGACGATCATGCCGGCGGACCCGGTGCTGCAGGTCACGGTCGCCAACGGCAAGGTGACGTCAATCACGGGCGGCTCCGACGCACAGGGCACAGTGGCCTTCAAGGCTAGCAGCGGCGGCGGCGTGGTTGCCGCCAAGTGGTCGATCGACCGTGGGGAGCTCGGCACGCTAGGCGTGAGCGACGGCAGCTTTTTGCCGAATGGTAACTATAGCGGCGTGGGCGTACTCACCGCCCTGTACGGCAAGGCTACAGCCGCTACCAAAGTCACGATCAAGTTGAGCATCACCCAGAACGGCGGCACCTGGGATCCGGCTACCGTTACTCCCGGCGTGGGCGGCATCGGCGGCGTGGGCGGTGAAGCGCCGGGTGGCCCGGTTGATGAAGCGACTCGCATGCGCCTCCTCGGACCCAGCACGAAGCCGGCAAGCGCGGCCGAATTCGGGCTTCTGTATCCGTACAATGGCACCGTGTGGCCGCGCGCCATGCTTGCGCCCCTCTTGCAGTGGCAAACCACGCACGCGAATACCAGCGCGGTGTTCGTGCATTTGTCCCAAGCAAACTATGATTTTCAGGGCTTTTACGCGGGCGCCAGCGTAGTCCGTGAACACATCGATCAGAAGGCCTGGGCCGCCGCCACCAACGGCAACGGCGGGGACCCTTTGCATGTTGAAGTGTCGCTCGCCGACGCCAGCACCGTGTACGGGCCGGTTGCGCAGGATTGGATCATCGCCGCGGGGCAACTCAAAGGCACGGTCTATTACAACTCCTACGCGACCACGCTCGCGAACACCGTGGCAGGGGGCAGGTCCCCTGCCGCTATTCTGGCGATCAAGCCCGGGCGCAGTGACCCGGAGCTTGCGCTGCCTGGTGCGAAGGATCAATGCATCGTGTGCCACACGGTGTCAGACGACGGCTCGACGCTGTTCGCCCAAGTGTCCACAATTCCGGTCACGGACGACTACAAAGACGGCGCCTCGTACGACCTGACGAAGGGCGGCGCGGTGATCAAGAAGTACACGGGCGCGTCCAGTGACGGGAGCACGAACAACCGCAAGTTCCTGTGGTCCGGGTTATCGAAAGACGGCAGCTACGCGCTCCAAAGTAACGGGCCCACGCAGGAAGCATACGGCGGCACCGCCTCGGTATTCCGTCGCGACACGGGCAATGCTGAGCCTGCAGCCGGCATGGACACCCAGATCACCAAGATTGCGACCCCCGCGTTCTCGCGCGACGGAAAGCGCGTCGCGTTCAACTATTGGGCCGGCACCTTGGGTGACGGCGGCGGCGAAGGAAACACGCTCGATGTGATGGATTTCGCGTGTGGTGATCCGGGCACGGCCGCGGCAGGCGCTCCCAGCTGCAGCACGTACAAGTTTTCCAACCTGATGCGCTTGTTTACCAGCACCGGCACTCCGGGTTGGCCCGCCTGGCTGCCGGATTCGAGCGGCATCGTGTTCCAGAACAACATTTCCATCGGTTCGGGAGGAAACGCATTCGCGACCTGGAAAGACGCCAAGACGCAACTTTGGTTCGTTGGCGCCCCCGCGGATGCGTCGACGACGCCAATGCCGGTCGCCATGAATGCGCTGAACGGGGACGACGAAACCGGCAAGAGCATCTTGCCCGTCGCAACCGGCGTCACCTTGCACGGCGACGACGATCAGATGAACTATGAGCCCACGGTGAACCCGATCGTTTCTGGTGGTTACGCCTGGGTCGTGTTCACCTCACGCCGCATGTACGGCAACATTGCACAGGGCGATCCGTACGACTTTTCACACGGCACGGTCGCGATCCCGAAAAAGCTCTGGGTTGCCGCCGTGGATCTCAAGTGGACACCGGGCAAGGATCCGAGCCACCCCGCGTTCTACTTGCCCGGGCAAGAGCTAGCCGCGGGCAACATGCGCGGTTATTGGGTGGTGGACGCCTGCCAAAAGGACGGCAATAGCTGCGAAACCGGCGATGAGTGCTGCAGCGGCTACTGCCGCCCCGATGGCGGCGGCAAGCTCGTGTGTGGGGGCAAGCCCGCGGGCTGCGCCAGGGAGTTCGAGAAGTGCGTGACCGCAACGGATTGCTGCGCCGTCCCGGGGGCACAGGTGGACTGCATCAACGGCTTCTGCTCCGCTAGCAGCGTGAAGTGAGCTTCGCTACAGATCGAAGTAAACGGTCATGCCGGTTTGGAGACCGATCTCGGTGGCGTTGAAGTCCACCGATTGCGTAAGTGGACCCGTTTTCGTGCTTTGCGATCCGCTAATGCCGAGATCGAGCGTCGGCCCGGCCCAAAACCCGACATGTGGGATCACCGTGAAGATGAAGGGTACTTCTGCGGTGAGCGCGAAATCATGGCCGCTGTTGTCTCCTGCGCTGAGCGTGCGATAGGTGAAGCCGGCGCGCGGCCAGATGCCGACGATGTCACTGAACATGTACGCCCAACCCGCGCGCGGGGCGAACAGAAAAGAATCGCCGCTGGCGGTCGTGGTGGTCCCGCCAAACCCGGGCACGCTCACCGAAATATGCGAGTAACCGAGGGCCGCGCCCACCGAAAGGTGATCGATTACGAAGTAGTCGCCAGCGACGCGCGGTGAACCGTAGCTCCACGTTCCCGCGCCTTGGAGCGCAATGGGCGACGTGAGCAGGCTGAACGAGTCGCTCTTGATCGTGGTGTCAGTGTTATTGACCGAGACCGTCGCGCTGTCGTGATAAAAACCGAAGAGCCGTTCAGCGCTGATCGCAAGCTGGCCTTTGTTGCCGAACGTTTGCGCGCCTGCGCTAGAGCTCACGAGCAAAGCAGCCATACCGAACGCGCACTGAAGAGATCTGTTCATGGTTTTCTATCCTGGGTTCCGGGTTGAAGCGGGCAGCGCTGCCGATCATGCGTGCCGTAGCCAGTGCACAGGTATCAGAGCAGGGTGATATCGCCAAGTTCGCTCGCAGCCCGGCCGGGCGGGACATTGTGGCGAGAATGCGTGGTTGCGGTGCGGTCGCAAAGTTCCGCGTGACTCGCCAGATCGTCTCGGAACTTGACCGAGCTCGATGCTAGAAGCCGGCAAACCAGATGTCGAGTTGCAAGGCTGATTGCGAGTCATTGATGAGCGCGGTGCTGCCGGTCGCTGAGCAGATGCTGACCGAGCACGGGGAGCTGCAACCGTTCGGCAGCACCATGTCGAGTGAGGGAGTGATTGTGCAGCTCGGTGGTTGGCGAGCTGGGGCGCACGCCGCGGATGCCGATCTCGTCGCTGAGTTCGAGACCAGCTTTCGCGACGGTGCCGCGCGCGGTGAGCTGAAAGCCACGGCGCTTCTATGTTCGAGCTCCACCAAGGATTCCGTGGCCGTGCGCCTAGACCACCGCGAACAATATTCAATCGTGGTGACGTTTCCGTACCACTTCACCCCCGCAGGCGAGCTCGTGATCGAAGAGCCCTCCGCCGCCGAGGGCGCGCACGGCATTTTCGGGTGAGGGCCCTGACACTACTTAGTCAGTTCTTAAGCAGGAGCAGATCACGATCGGCGCGGGCGGACACAAACAAACGAGAGAACCGGCGGAACCGGGCGCCTGCTGCCTCGACAGTGGGAGGTGACGCGGGGCGGCTCGGATCGCTGCACGGCCTAAATCTACCCGCCGCCGCAGCCTTGTGAGCTCGAGACAAAAGTGACCAAGTAGTACTGACTGCCGCACCGCGTCGCGAGCGAAAACGGCGTGCTCGGTTTCTTGTCTGACGTCACGCGCTGAAACGGGCGGCGAGCGCTTGCGCGTGCTGGCTCCGCGAAGCGTCCAAGCGCGCGCGTACCGACTGCACGAGGGCTGCATCGGCCAAGGCGGGAGAACCGCACTGAAAGGGTGGCTCGGGGTTGTATTCGAGCGCGAGCTCGATACCGCGCGCGATTTGCTCGTTGGCGAGCTCCGCTGCGAGCCTCAGACCGAAGTCAATGCCTGCGGTCACCCCGCCCCCGGTGAGGCGGTTGCGATCGACGACGACGCGCCGTTGCACCGGGTATGCCCCGCATTGCGTCAGGAGCTCGTGAAAAGCCCAGTGCGTATAGAGTAATTACGGCTTTCCCATCAGGGCCAACGCTTTGAGTTTCTGTCCTCAATCCTCCCGAGGTTTTTCATGAAAAAAGGTTTTCACATCGGTGAATGTTATTTTTGCCACCAGGGCTACGTTTATTTCAGCGAGGCCGTTCAAACCAAGCAGGTTTTTCTGAAGTGCGAAGAATGCGATTCCGAATGGGGCTCACCTGAAGGCTTTAAGAAAAACGAGCTTGCCGACTGTTCACATGACGCTAAATACCGGCCATTAACTCTGGAAGAAATGCTCAAGCATCCTTGGCGAACGTATGTACTCAACACCCAAGACCTTGATCAATGAATTCGGAGGGTCGCCTGGTAGCCTTCAAGCAGGCCCGCTGCACCGAGCAGCAGGGAGCCGGTACACACGGCGGTGACGTAGCGCGCTCCTTGCGCTTGCTTACGCAGGAAATCGAGCACCTCTGCATCGTTCATCAAGGGCACCGAACCTTGACCGCCGGGCACGAACAACACCTCAAACTGCGGCGCGTCCGTGAGGGTGATGGTGGGTATGACGATTCGCATTCGCATGTTATTGTTCCCTCAACTCAAGCAGTTGGATCTGACCGACCCGTATGAGGTGCTGGCGCGCGTGCCGGGCGTTGAGCTACACAGGAGCGAGAGACCCGTGCCGCTTTGCACAGGCGCCAGGTTCTTCCACACCAGGTCGCGAATTGCATTGGCAGGAATGACACGAATAGCCTTCGGACAGCGCTTGGCTCCGCGCCGCTCAAGCGCTGGTTGCAGGCAGCCGCGCCCGTCGTGCGCCGCATTGGGTCGGTGTGCTCAGGAGCGTTTATTTTGGCACATGCGGGTATTCTAGACGGCTTGCGCGCGACCACGCATTGGTCGGTGTGTGCTGAGCTCAGCGCGTTTCGTCCCGCAGTGAGCGTGGATGCGAATGCCATCTTCGTTCAGCAAGGTAAAGTTTGGACGTCCGCAGGCGTCACTACTGGCATCGACCTGTCGCTGGCACTGGTCGAGCAAGATCTGGGTCGCAAGGTAGCGGACGGCACGGCCGCGCGGCTCGTGGTGTACGCCCGCAGGCCCGGCTTTCAGGCGCAGTTCAGCGAAACTCTGATCAGCCAAACCAACGCCGATGACGCCCTCACGCGCGCCTTGGATGCCTTGCGCAAGAGCCCTGCGCGGCGGCTCAGCGTCGACCAGCTGGCCCACGCGGCGGGCATGTCACGGCGCACGTTACACCGCCATTGCCTAGCGCAATTGGGCACCACGCCGGCAAAGCTGATCGAGCGGCTCAGCGTGGAACACGCGCGGCTTCTGCTGAGCAACGGTGGTCTTTCGGCCAAGTTGATTGCGGCCCGCTCGGGGTTCGACAATCCAGTGCGCATGGCGCGTGCTTTTCAGCGTACGCTAGGGCTTACCCCGCGCGGTTATCGCGCGCTCTTTGCCGGTTCCGTTGAAGCCTCGTGACAATGCCCGACCCTGAACGCGCCCGCACACCGATGCCGCCTCGCACGCGGCTCGCCGTGCAAAGTTTCGGCTTGGCGGTGTTGATGTCGGTCATCGCCACGCTCGGCATCGTCGTGTTTCGCGGGCAAGTGCATTGGCCACACGTTCATTGGGGCAAGCCGGCGGTACGCGCGCTGCAAAGCGCGCGCGCGCCGAGCTTGGCTCAGGACCAGGTTTTGGTGAAAGTTGCGCCGGAGCCCGAGGCTTCAGCGGATACCCCAAAAAATCAAACACTCCCCGAGCGGCACCTTGCAGCTAGTGACATGTTTGCGCTGGCCAGCGCCGCGCGGTCCAAGGGGGACGTGCCGGAAGCAATCGCGGAATCTTTGCAAATCGAGCGCTTCTTCCCTGGCTCTCCAGAGGGTATCAAGACGCACCTGTCACTCGGCATCTTGTACTTAGAAAGTGCTGATCCGAACCACGCGCTGACTGAGTTCGATATCTACCGCCATATTGGCAATCCTGACTTGATGGCGGAGGCGCTGTGGGGGCAGGCACAAGCCCTGAAGGAGCTGGCCCGGCCCAGCGATGAACGAGAAATTTTGCAAGAACTGCTGAAGAGCTATCCGCGCTCCGTGTACGTCGCGGCGGCCCGAGAACGCATCGCGCTGTTGTCCGCGGCAGAGCGCTGAATCATGGAGGTGTTGGTTTACGCGCCCGAGCAGTTCGAGAACCTGTGCGTGCTCGCGCGCACCTTGGAGGTGTTTGGGTTCGAGCAATGTTACGTGTTCGACCCGCACCGCCTCGTGCGTGAACGCTACGGCAAATCTTACTCGCAACGCTTGCGTACGGTGTCCGCCGGCGCATTCTCGAAAATTCGCTGGCAGCGCATCGAGACCGATCCCCTAGCTTTTCTGCGCGGCTACCCGGGGCGGCGCGTGGCGACGGTGCCGCCGCATTCGCCTGCCACTTCACTGCACGTGTTTCGCTTTCAACGGTCGGATTTGCTGCTCATTGGCTCTGAAGCCCGCGGCTTGGAGGCGGCGGTCTTGGAGCTCTGTGAGGCGCGCGTCACGATCCCCCAGGCGGGCATCACCGAGAGCCTGAACGTGGCAGTGGCCTCGGGCATCGTGCTGGCTGAGTGGAAGCGGCAAGAGGCGTTGGGGCTGCTCGCCGGCTAGCCATATGCCCTCCCGAAGCAACGAGCCCGCGCCCGCACCTTTAGTCGAGCTCCGCGTAGCGCAGCAGGTGCTCGGCGATTTCTTGCACGAGCGCTTCATTCGAGGGGCTCGAGCTGTTGGCCATCACGGCGATGCCGACGTGCTGCTCGAGGTGCACAGTGACCAGCTCCGCGCCCACCATGAAATCCCAAAATACCAGATCGGCGCCTCCGACGCGGTCTCGCGCTTCACCACCAAAGGTGTCTTGCACGATGTCCGCACACTTGCGCAATCGCACGCGATCCCACGCCTCACACACCCAGGCCTTGAGTCGGCCGTCGTGCCCGCGGCTGAGACGCAGCGCACGCGCTGCGCTCACGAAGGGCCGTGGGATCGGTATTGGGCTCCGGCTCGCGGAGTTGCTCCTCGAACCAGAAGTTCAGCACGCGCGTTCATGGCTAGTTCAAGCGTCTGCGGCGGCGAACCAAGCTTCAGCGATCAGGTACAGGTCGTCTTCACTGATAGCGGTGCCTTCCGGCACGCCGTTCGCTGCGCCGAACGAATAAACGATGCGGCCGACCGGAATGCCGGCGAGCAGCACCGTGTAGCTGTCGTCAGACAGCGCTTGGATTTGATAGGTCTTGCCGCCGAAGGTGACGGTTTTTGCGGAGGTATCGGCGACAGCAGCTTCGATCGTCATGGCCGCGCACATAACACGGGCAATCCGACCCGGCAGGCGAAAAAGTTACGACCTGGCGCCCAACGGCGAAATAGACCGCGTGAGGTATTAGAGCCGGAAGACCGCGTGAGGTGTTAGAGCCGGATCGAGATCCCCGTCAACGCCGTTACTCCGAGCACGTTGTGGTCGTAGTAGGTCCACGGTACTTCGCCAGCGACGCTCATGCGGACGCGGCCAGTAAGCGGAAGGCTGACGCCGAAGATGCCTTGAAGGGTGAGGTTCAGCCTTTCTTTGCCATCGACGCGTGGCACCACGCCGGCCACGAGCGCGCAGAATAGCGGGCCATAGAAGTTCCAACCCACTTGTGGCAGCAGCGCGAAGCGTTGGAAACGACTCACTTGTCGCGGCGGCGCGGGGAAAATGCGTTCGTTGAACTGCAGGTTCACGCCGAGGCGCAGCTTGTCCGCCACGTAGTAGTGCAGGCCAACGAACTCGGACAAATTGAAGAGTTTGTCGATGTTCTTGCTAGTCTTGGTCTTGTAATCGTGGCTCACCACGCTTGCGCCCAGCGTGTCGGTTTGCAAGAACTCACCTTGTTTACCCTGCGCGTGCGCAGCGCTCGGGGTGAGCCAGCACAGCGCACCGAGCAAGAGCGCCATCACTGGTCGGAACCGTGCCCTACCGAGCCAAACGGAGCGCATGAAACGTTGCGCTCAGAAATCCGCTGCGAGCTGCAGGCTGCCAGGGCCAATCATGGCCCGGCCACCCGAGAGCCCCGCAAAGTGACGCGGTGTGTGGGCAGTTTGAGTTTCCGAAGAGCCACCGACGGAGAAGTACAGCACGGTACCGAGCACGAGGCCGGCCGCGCCGACGCCGAAAGCGACGGTCGAGATGTTGCCGGAGCGCTTGGCGGAGTCGACCGCATCACGCGAGCTGGCCGGGCATGTGTTCGAGTCACAATTTAGCGCGTGCTTGTCACGCAGAGTGATCAAACCAAAGGCGGTACCCACGCCCACGCCCACCAAGCCGACTCCCCAAGACACATACGCCGCAGCATGGCTGGGAGCGGGCGGCGGCTCAGGCGGGGCTGTGGGTGCTGCATGGGGCGTGGTGTTGGCCTGGGCAGCTTGCGCGGTGGCGATCGCCGTCGCGGGGTCCGCGGCAGCAGGCGCTGGTACGGGCGCGTTTGGGTCGACCTCGAGCCTGAGCGAGAGGGTTTTTTTGTCGGCCGCGCTCAGCGTCACACGCCCGGTGGCCTTCAAGAACCCAGGCGCACTGGCCTCGACGACGTGATCGCCTGGGTCCGCCGGCAGCTCACTATCGAGCAGCGAACTCGCGACTACTTGGCCATCGACAGTCAGGTGCAGGTCTGCACCGGCGGATCCCGCCACCGAAATGGTCAAACCAGCGATCCTTGGTTTGGCTGAGTCTAGGGTTGTTTGTGCGTGTTCGTAGGCTTTGCTGAGCGCAGAGCTAGGGTTCGCGGGCAACGGCTCACGCAGCACTTTGCGCAGCATTTCCGTGCCTTCCACTAGCTTTCCTTGGCTCACTTCACATTCGCCGAGGCGACTCAGCACGATCGCGGAGTGATGAAGCTTCTCAGCGCGTTCGAGCTTTGGAATCGCGTCCTCACACTTGCCAGCCTGCGCAAGCCTGAGGCCGTCCACCGCCAAGGTTCTGGCAGCGGCGGTTTCCGCCGCCGAGTCCTCTTCGGCATGGGCAACTCGGATGGTGCCCAGTTGAATCGCGCCAGATAGCGCAAAAATCGTAAACACAGACCAAGAGGCTTGTCGAAGCGACATCATCGCAATCCTTTCAGAGCCGAAACTTTTCGGCGCACCCGACCCGAAGCTGCGGCTTTCCTGCAAGGAAGTGCACGAAACACGGCAGACAGGAGAGGAGCTCATGGGTGTGAGTCCACCAACGGCTTATCAACCCAACGCTTAAGCCGTTGCACAGGTCGCGCCTGACTTGGCGCAGGGACAGGGATCAACGGTATGTCATCAAATCGAGTCCTCCATCAAGCAAGCTACGCAATCGCTCTGGTGATCTGCGTCGTCGCCGGCTGCAACAACATCGTCGGCCTCGATAAAATCAAAGTCAGTGACGACCCGGCCAATCCCGCGGGTGGCTCGCCCGGAGGCGCGACTTCTGGCGCGGGCAGCGACTCGCCGAACGGCGGCGACGCGGGCATGGTGATGGCCACAGGCGGCGTGGGCAATAGCAGCGGTGGTGACTCGCGAGGCATGGCCGGTGAGGCTGGCTCGATGGACATGCCCGGCGATTGCACGACCAACCAAGAGTGTACGGATCGCGCCGAGGCCGAAGACATGGGCGTCGCAGGCGCCGCAGCAGAAGTCGTCGCTACCGCGTCGGTGTGCGTGAAAACACCGATTGCGCACTGCGCGCGTTTGCTGTCGGCCGACTGCACCACCGTCACCGGCAACTACCTCGACAAGAACGCGATCGTGATCGGCTCGTTGTTCTCGACCAAGGGCGCCACGGCCGCGACCAACCTTCTGCGCCAACAATCAGCTGAGTTGGCGGTCGAGCAAATCAACGCAGCGGGTGGAATTCCCTCCAACAGCACTTCCGCGAACGGTCGCCCCCTAGTGATGGTTTCGTGTGACGAGTCGACTGACTTGATCCGCGCAGCGACCCACCTCGTGACCGACCTGCACGTGCCCGCCATTGTTGGGCCGAACACGAGCCAGGACACGTTGGATGTGTCGACCAAGGTCACCGTGCCAGGCGGAACCGTCGTGATGAGCCCAACCGGCGTTGCGTCGAGCATTGCTTCGCTCAGTGACAACGACCTCACGTGGCTGATGGTGCCCTCCGACGTGCAGCGCGCGCCGCTGATGATCAGTCAGATTGGCGCCATCGAACAAACGTTGAAGGCTGCGCGCAGTAAGGATACGCTGAAGCTCGGTGTGTTGTTCCGCAACGACGCCCTCGGCATCGGCACGCGCAGCTCTTTGAACGACCTAGTCTTCAATGGTGCGTCGCTCGCCAGTCCAGTCAACCTAAACAACAGCGTTCAGATCGATGCCTATACTGGAACCGATGCCACGCAAGCCACACTGGTAGCGAAATACGTAGCTTTCGCGCCCGATATCATCGTGCTGGCGGGTACGGCGGAAGCCATCACGAAGTTGATGCAGCCGATTGAGGCGGCATGGACTGCCCCGGACAAGCCGAGCTACGTACTGATTGATTCGACCAAGGTGGGTGAGTTGCTCACGGCGCTGACCAACAACGAGGGCCTGCGAGCTCGCGTGCGCGGCACCGGCATCACCTCTGGGCCAACGGGTAAGAACACGCCCGGCGAAACCTTCAATGGCTTCCTACTAGACTACAACGTGCGCTACGGGGCTGCGGCAACAACCGTTTCCGGCATTTCCGGCATAGGCCCCGCCCACGACGCCGCGTACGCAATCGGGCTTGCCTTGGCTGCCACACGCACCCTACCGATTTCCGGCGCGAGCGTCGCCCAAGGACTGCGTAAGTTGGCGGGCGGCGCGACCATTCTCGAAGCCAACGGCACGAACGTGCTGGCCGCGTTCCAGAAGCTCTCCAGTGGGGACAAGATCACGGCCGTCGGCACCTTCGGAATGTTGGATTGGGACCCGAATGGCGCGGTTCAGGGTGGCACTCTCGAAATGTGGTGCGTTAGCGGACCTGCGACCAAACCCGCTTTCGCCAGCTCGGGGCTGATGTTCGACATCAAGAGCCAAACCAAGAGTGGCGCCTATGTTCAGTGCCCGTGAGCAACGGGGGCGCGGCACTAAAGAAACGGTCAGGACGAGCGTTTTGGCTACAGAAGAGAGGATGATGCGAACCCCGGCTCCACGTACCAGCAGTGGCGCGACTCAGGCTCGACCTCCGTCCAGCGGCCTGATTGCGCTAGCGGAGGCGAATGGCGTCGAGATGCCGTTCGCGATCGGCGACGTCATCGGCGGCAAGTATGAGGTCCTGAAGGTAATCGGCTCGGGCGGCATGGGTTACGTCGTGTCCGCCATGCACATCGAGCT